>JBEINN010000139.1:0-2723 GCA_040378115.1 Candidatus Planktophila sp.
CTGCAGTATCTGCGTGGACATCAGCGGTTCGTCTCTACACTTCTCAGCTCAACAAAATTACTTTAAACATTCGCAAGCTTGAATCAGCTAAGTTAGCTGCAACAACTCAGCCAGCTCAACTCAAGGCTGATGTTGCTAATACAAAGGCGAATGCACAACTCATCTGCACAAAGGGCTTCTAAAGCCAAACATCTGTAGGTAAAAGCCCCGTTAGAAATAACGGGGCTTTCCCTATTCAATGTGCGTTTTTGTCTGTCCTAGATTGAGAAGATGACTGTACGGATTCTTCGCATAGTTGCTCCCTCACTTCTGCTCCTACATTTCTTAACTCACTTTTCACCATTAAACGGTTCTCAACTAGTCGAGCTCTACCTCTATAACTCCATACCTTGCCTTGCAATCATTGTCGTAGCCTTGGCACCACGGATATCAGATCCACTCTCTAAGCCTTTACTCATCACCGCAATCTCTCTCTGGCTTTTCGGCTCAGTTCTAGCCAGCACCGCCTCCTACTATTCATTACCTGAAGTAAATTCACTGATTTCAAATACTTCCTATCTGCTTTTCTATCCCTGCGCTGTTATTGCACTGCCCCGCCTTATAAATTCAAGTAGAAAATCAACTGTCCTTGAGATCTTTGATGCATCTATCGTTGGACTGGGCCTAGGAGTTTTAGGGACAACATTTGCACTCAAGCCGGTATTGCCCCACTTTGGTGGCAAGTTAAGTGATGCCCTCTTTGCATTAACTTTTCCAGTATGTGATTTGATTTTAATATCTATAACTATTGCCACTATCGCATCTCATGGCTGGTCGAAGCGAAGTCTTGTAGTTTTTGCTGGCGTACTTGCATTCACGTGCACTGATTTCTTCTTCCTATGGCAACATCTCAATGGAAACTATTCCTTCGGTTCAATTGTCGATGATGGCTGGTTACTGGGGCTCTTACTTCTTGCAGAAAGCACATGGCATCCTGGCAAAGATGAAGAATCTACTGCATCAGTAAATCCAATCTTTATTGCACTCTCAGTTTTCTTAAGTGCCACTCTTTTAGCTTTGATAGCGATTAAGCCTGGATACTTTCCAACCTTTATCTTGTTTCCAGCTGTTAGTACGTTGATGCTGGCATTTATCCGCATGACAATTGCCCTCAAGCAAGCAAGAAACATTGGACATGAGCGAATACTGGCGCGCACTGATGAGTTAACAGGATTGCCTAACCGCCGCCGGCTCATAAGTGAAATAGAAAGCTTTGTAGGAAAAGATGGATCGCTTTTATTGCTTGATCTAGATGGATTCAAACCCGTCAATGATTTATATGGCCATACAACTGGCGACAAAGTACTTCAACAAGTCTCTCTACGCTTTGCCCGTGCGCTACCTTCAGGAGCGTTACTAGCACGCCTTGGCGGGGATGAATTTGGTGTGTTAATTGAAGGTGCTTATGAGCACTCCATGGATATTGCGCTAGCGCTGCGGGCCACGTTGAGTTATCCCTTTGATATCGATAGCAAGCAGATCAACATAGATGTCAGCATTGGAGTGGCAGAAAATACTGGTTCACCTGACTTGTTGCGAAGGGCAGATGATGCGATGTATCGAGCTAAGCGCGAGGGTCTAGGGGTTTGTCGGCTTTAATCTCTTTGAGTCGTTCCAAAGATTCCAAACGCTCTATTGCATGATCAACTAATCGCTCTGGGTAGCCCTTGCTGTATCCATCTAAATAGAGCCATGGTTCGTGTATTTCAGCCGCAGATAAATGAGCAAGCTCTGGCACATACTTTCGAATGTAATCCCCATTTTCATCAAAGCGTTTGCCTTGTTCTATTGGATTAAAGACTCGGTAATACGGAGATGCATCTGTGCCGGTGCCTGCTGTCCACTGCCAACCATGAGCATTAGATGCAACATCATAATCAACTAAGTGATCAGCAAAGAATCTCTCTCCCAGCTGCCACTCAAGATGTAGATCTTTAACTAAGAATGAGGCAACAACCATACGTGTGCGGTTGTGCATCCAGCCTTCTTGAATGAGTTGGCGCATAGCTGCATCAACAAATGGATAACCAGTCTTACCTTCACACCAGGCTTTGAATTGAGCACCAGGCTCGTCATATCGCATATCAGCAAAGCGAGGCGCGTAATACTCACGATCAGTCATTGGATTGTTAAAGAGAACATCAGCATAAAACTCACGCCAAGCAATCTCTTTGCGGAAAGTATCGTGGGCTTTGCTTTCTCCCAAGTTTTCAAGAAGTGTGCGCGGATGAATCTCACCAAACTTTAGATATGAACTCATCTTTGACGTTCCATCTATGCCTGCAAAATTTCTATTTTCATCGTAAGTATCGAGGCCCTTTTTGGTGAATTCTTTAAATCGAGATAGCGCTGCTGCTTCTCCCGCTTTTATAATCTCAACACCTTTTGGTAGCGGAAAATCAGGAAAACTACGGTATTCAGAAGTTGGTTGCACAAATTTCATACTCTTAGGTGTTTTCGCTGGCGCGCGCCAACCATGAGTTCGCCATGCTCTATAAAATGGCGTGTAGACCTTGTATGGGGTTGCATCACTAGGTTTTAGAACTCGCCCAGGTGTAACGGCATATGGACTCCCCGTGCGAACTAACTTAATTCCCGCAGCTTCCACTCTTGCATCACGCTCTGCGCCATATCGCTCATACTCTGCAGAGATGTGAACCTCTTGAACATCATATTTTTTTATC
>JBEINN010000138.1:0-2734 GCA_040378115.1 Candidatus Planktophila sp.
CAAATGATGGTTGAGATTCAAAAACAAGAATCAATTCTTCGATATGACATGTTTTTTAGTGAGAACAAAACCCGCTGCACGATTTTGGAGGAGTACGCATACCCAGAAGCAGTCTTTGAGCATGTAAAGAAGAATGCAGAAATACTTCAACAACTATCTAGCTTAGGTGGAAAGATTGAGGGTGGGGTCTTTCCTATGGGACAAGAAGGGGAAGCTCTTCAAGAGATAGAGAAAAACTGGGATGCAACATTTCACAATCACTACATCGGAAAGGTTAACTAGAGTAGTTTTTGTACTTACGAATACTCAGTGGAATAAAGATCGCCATCAAGATAACCATGTAGAGCAATGAAGTCTCTAGTGGGTGCTGGCTTGGCCAAGAGTTAGCGGTAGCCCCAAATTCATTAGTCAGACCAAACAATTGGCGACATGCAGCAACCATCGTTGATACTGGATTCCATTCGGCAAAGTACTGCAGCGCTCTAGGCATTCCTGTAGTCGGGGCAAAAGCATTAGATAAGAAGGTCAGTGGGAAGGTAACCAAGAAGCCAACGCTTTGAACGGTGCGAGCTTCTTTGACTGACAGTCCAACCAAAATTCCAATCCAAGACAGTGCGTATCCGAACATAAACAGGAATATGAAGGCCAAAGTAGTTTGCAGAATTCCTGAAGTCGGACGCCAGCCCACTGCAAATCCTGCCGCCGCCATCACTGTCAGAACCAAAATGTTAAGTAGGGCATCACCAAAGGTGCGACCAATAATCACCGCACCACGTGAAATCGGAAGTGATCTAAAACGATCAATCAAACCCTTTTTCATATCTTCAGCTAATCCAATTGCGGTAGAAGCCAAAGTAAATGCAACGGTCTGCACGAAGATTCCAGGCATTAACAGCTGCACATAACCGCCAGGCTGACCTGAATCAATTGATCCACCAAATACATAACGGAACAAAAGCACAAACATCACGGGCTGAATTGTTGAGAAAACGAGAAGTTCTGGAACTCGAGCAAGTTGAAGAATTTGCCGCTTCGTAATGATCATCGCATCAAAGATTGCATTTCTCATTTCTTGCCGCCTCTCTTCTTCTTAGCTATTGGTTCTTCGACTGTCTCTTCTGCAACGTGGCCCGTTAATGACAAGAACACATCATCTAGAGATGGGCGCTTTAAGCCAATATCTAATGGATGAATATTGGAATCATCCATTGCTCGCAAAGCCTCCATTAGATCCTTTGATCCATGAAGTACCGGAGCGCTAACAGTTCGTAAATCAACGTGTGTTGCATGTCCGCTGATCTTTGCAACGATCTGATTGGTCTTATCCAAATCAGCTGGCTCGACGGTGATTTCAAGACGTTCTCCACCAACCTGCTTTTTCAAAGCATCTGAAGTTCCGCGAGCAATAACTGTTCCACGATCGATAACCGCAATTTCATCAGCTAATTGATCAGCTTCTTCTAAATACTGCGTAGTCAGCAGAAGTGTTACTCCGCCTTTTACTAGCTCTTGAATTACTTGCCACATATCCTGGCGACCACGTGGATCTAGTCCAGTTGTTGGCTCATCTAAAAAGAGAATCTTTGGCTTAACAATTAAGGATGCTGCTAAATCAAGGCGGCGGCGCATTCCACCTGAATAAGTCTTGATCGGGCGACGAGCGGCTTCAGTTAAATCAAAACGTTCTAGTAATTCATTTGCGCGATCAATCGAACTTTGTCGACCTAAATGATACAAACGACCAAACATCACCAAGTTATCCCAGCCGGTTAATGTCTCATCAACAGCTGCATATTGACCTGATAAACCGATTTGTTCGCGCACCTTGTCTGGATGCTTAATAACATCAATACCTGCAACTGTTGCTGATCCAGAATCTGGCTTGAGCAACGTTGCGAGAATTCTCACAGTTGTAGTTTTGCCTGCACCATTTGGTCCAAGTACGCCTAAAACAGTGCCTTCTTCGACATCTAACGACAAATCATTGAGTGCTTTGACCTCGCCATTGCGATAGGTCTTCACTAAGTGTTCGGCTATTACTGACTTCACGGAGTAACCTTACCTTCATGTCTAATGAGAATCCTACAAATCAAGGTACAAGCCAATTATCTCACAAAGAAATAATGGTGATTTTGGGCGGCCTGATGATGGGAATGTTCCTAGCCGCACTTGATCAAACCATCGTTTCAACCGCCTTAAAGAGCATCGTCGAGGAATTCGATGGATTGAATCACTACACCTGGGTTGTAACTGCATATTTGTTGACCTCAACTGCATCTACACCGCTGTATGGAAAGATTTCAGATATTTATGGGCGACGTGTGGTCTTTCAATTTGCAATCATTGTTTTCTTAATCGGTTCTTTCCTCGCAGGTGCCTCACAAAACATGGAGCAACTCATTGCTACTCGTGCACTTCAGGGCTTAGGCGCTGGCGGTTTGATGGCGCTGACATTTGTGATTATCGGAGACATTATTTCGCCGCGTGAACGTGGGCGTTATCAAGGTTACTTTGGCGCAGTCTGGGGTTTGTCTTCAGTTGCAGGTCCGCTACTAGGCGGGTTTTTCTCAGACCGTGGAGACATTCTGGGTGTTAGTGGCTGGCGTTGGATTTTCTACATCAATATTCCAATTGGAATTGCAGCATTGGTTATTACCTCTGCCGTCCTTCACCTTCCAAAAAGCAAGCGTGAGCACTCCATTGATTATCTAGGTGCGCTTTTAATGGTCTCTGC
>JBEINN010000161.1:0-2166 GCA_040378115.1 Candidatus Planktophila sp.
ATGGAGTTGCACAAGTTCACACAGAAAAGCGTACTTTAGAGCAAAATCTTTCTCACGATAAGAAAAAAGATCGGTTGCTAGATTCCAATGATCCCTTCTTACGAGAGGTTGGAATCGCTGATGCAAAGGGTGTTGTTAAGCCTTCGCGTCAAGATAAGTACAAGCAGGTAGAAGAGTTCTTGCGGTTGTTATCACCAGCACTCAATGCAGCAATAGAGGCAGGGCAGATCCATAAGCCAACACCTGCTAATCCATTACGCATCACCGACCTTGGTTGTGGTCATGCATACCTAACTTTTGCTGCACATCAATTCTTAATGAAGTCGGGGATACCTGTTGTTGTAACAGGAATTGATATTCGACCTGAATCAAGAGATCGCAATAATTTAATAGCCGAAAAACTTGGAATAACAAAAACTATCTCATTCAAGGCTGAACAGATCTCAAAGACAACTGCAGAAACTGCAGATATTGCCATTGCCTTACATGCATGCGATACAGCCACCGATGATGCAATTGCATGGGCTGTGAATGGCGGATCAAAACTTTTATTGATTGCACCTTGTTGTCATCACGATATTCAAAAGCAGATTGATGCTGCACCAGAGCCTTGGGGAGCTCTCACAAAGTTTGGATTAATGAAGGAACGTTTGGGTGATCTGCTCACTGATTCATTTAGAGCGCAGCTACTTAGACTTGTTGGATACCGTGTTGAAGTCATTGAATTCATTGGGGGAGAACACACACCTCGTAATTTGATGATCCGCGCAGTAAAGACCGATGCAAAGCCTGAAAAGTTAGATGTTGATAGATACCTCGAAATTACCGCTCAGTGGGGCGTTAAACCTGCCCTAGAGAAGAAACTTTCGACTCTTAACATCCGTTAGACTTAAGGCATGTCTAAGGTCCTCGCATCATTACCAGTTGGTGAAAAGGTTGGAATCGCTTTTTCTGGCGGTCTCGATACATCAGTGGCGGTTGCCTGGATGCGCGATAAAGGTGCTGTTCCGTGCACATACACCGCAGATCTTGGCCAGTATGACGAGCCAGACATTGATTCAGTTCCTAGTCGCGCAAAGGAATACGGCGCAGAAATTTCACGCTTAGTTGATTGCAAAAATGCGCTAGTTGAAGAAGGTCTTGCAGCTATCGCTTGCGGCGCTTTTCATATTCGTTCTGGTGGAAAGCAATACTTCAACACAACGCCCCTTGGTCGCGCAGTAACGGGAACAATGTTGGTTCGTGCAATGCACCAGGATTCAGTTGAAATCTGGGGCGATGGTTCGACATATAAAGGTAATGACATTGAACGCTTTTACCGTTACGGACTTCTAGCAAATCCAAATTTGAGAATCTACAAGCCTTGGCTTGATCAAGATTTTGTAACCGAACTTGGTGGACGCAAGGAAATGTCAGATTGGTTAGTCGCACATGGACTTCCATACCGTGACAGCGCTGAAAAGGCTTACTCGACCGATGCGAACATTTTGGGTGCTACGCATGAAGCAAAGAGCCTTGAAAACTTGGATACTTCTGTTGAATTAGTTCAGCCAATCATGGGCGTTCGATTCTGGGATCCAGCGGTAAAGATTGATACTGAAGATGTTAAAATTACCTTTAACCAGGGTCGCCCTGAATCAATTAACGGCAAATCATTCGATGACATTGTTGATTTAATGAAAGAAGCCAATGCAGTTGGTGGGCGTCATGGCTTAGGAATGGCCGATCAGATTGAAAACAGAATTATTGAAGCAAAGAGCCGTGGAATTTATGAAGCTCCAGGAATGGCGCTGCTGTTTATTGCATATGAGCGCTTAATTAGTGCAATTCATAACGAGGACACAATTGCTAATTACCACGCAGAAGGTCGCCGTCTTGGTCGGCTTTTGTATGAAGGTCGCTGGTTTGATCCTCAAGCTTTGATGCTTCGAGAATCACTGATGCGTTGGGTTGCATCTGCAGTCACAGGTGAAGTAACTATTCGCTTGCGTCGCGGATATGATTACTCGATCATCATCACGACAGGGCCAGGTCTTAGCTACCACCCTGAAAAGCTTTCAATGGAGCGCACAGAGAATGCTGCATTTTGACCATTCGATCGCATTTGACAACTCACTATGCGCAACCTTGATATTGCCGATACCCGTGCCAAGCTGGAGCTTTACC
>JBEINN010000116.1:0-3402 GCA_040378115.1 Candidatus Planktophila sp.
TTCATCGCATCTTTAAATTCTGCTGATTGTTTAGAGGTATCCCCCAGCACCATTCCGGGAATCAATGCACCAGCATCATCGTCTCCAGAATTTTCACGCAGTCCCTGGCGAATAGCACCCAATCCAGCTGCCCAAGAAGAAGGCTCGGTCTGGACAATAATTGGACTGTTAACAATAAAAAGTGCCGCAACCCTTGCTTCTTTACTCTTTATGACTGTGGCAACTCCAGAAATCATTTGCCCCGGAAGAAGTTGAATTTCACTTTTTATCAGAATTCGAATAGGGGTTCTTAAAGAGTAAGTCTTGTCCTGTGCAGTAAATTGCAATAGCCGGACAGTAAACGAGTAATTTCCAGTAGCGGTTTTGCTCGGATCTGTTTTTACTTGAGCGTCGAAAGTAACCTCTTGATTGAAGTATTCGGTGATTGCTGCGTTCTCAAGTGAGGCCTGCCGCATGGACATCGCAGCTGCCCCAACCATGATTGTCAGCAAGAAAAAGGTCAATCTCTTTTTGCTCTTAGCAATTGCAATTGCTGCAAAAAATAAAGCACAACCAAATATTTGCCATGGCGATACTGCGCTCTGGAAAAGTGCCCCAGCCCAAACCGCTCCTCCTAGGGCAAGGGCTCTGTAATCAACTAAATTCTGACTTTTGATTTGATCTGTGCGAATTTTGCTGCACCAATCCCACTCACTTTTTGAAGATCATCTATGGTTAAAAAGGAGCCATTCTTCTTTCGATACTCAATGATTCGACCAGCGATTACTGGTCCAATTCCATCTAGCGCATCAAGCTGTCTAAGGGTTGCCCGATTAATGTTGATAGGCCCTGATGCAACTTTCTTGCTTACTCGCTGCCCAGAACTATTAACAACTGTTGAATCAACATAAATCTGTTCGCCATCATTGAGCACGCGTGCCAAATTAATAGTGCTTAAGTCAGCACCAGGTGCACTGTCACCTGCAGCTTTTATTGCATCAATTACCCGAGACCTGCCCGTTAAGGAGTAAACCCCAGGTCTATTTACCGCACCCGTGACATCAACGAATATTTCTGGCTCAGCAATAGTTATTGGAATGATTTCTGGAGCTGCAGTTATCTGTGTGTTTCCACGGAGGACAATAAGGACAGACAGTGCTAACACAATTGCAGCAACGATTGCTAGAGCTATTTTCTGATTGCGTGAAAA
The DNA here is from genome assembly GCA_040378115.1 of Candidatus Planktophila sp. Taxonomy (GTDB): domain Bacteria; phylum Actinomycetota; class Actinomycetes; order Nanopelagicales; family Nanopelagicaceae; genus Planktophila. The sequence goes on from JBEINN010000116.1 coordinate 1,190, forward strand.
ATGTAGGTCAAACCACCATTGGCTAATTGATTCAAATGCATTGCGAAGTTGATCCATTGAGCAAGTGTGAACTTGGCTCATCGGCCAAGGTGATACCAGAGTTTTAGTTGTTGATAACGATATTTACAAGCTTTGGTGCACGGGTAATGATCTTGTTGATAGTTGCGCCGGTTAACGCTTCGACAATGCTAGGTAAAGCTAGGGCTGCAGCCTCGAGGTCTGTATCCGTAATTGATGGTGCCACATCTAAGCGATCTTTGATTTTTCCATTAATTTGCACAACCACTGTAACTGCGTCGGCAACAAGTAGTTTCTCATCCACAGCAGGCCAGCCAGCAAGTGCCACACATGGTTTGTGGCCTAAGCGCTCCCACATTTCTTCTGCAGTAAATGGAGCAACAAGTGACAACATGATTGCAATTGCTTCTACCGCTTCACGTACTGCCGAATCTGCCGGACCACAGCCAGAATCAATCGCCTTACGAGTTGCATTTACCAACTCCATTACACGGGCGACAGCGACATTAAATCGGAAAGATTCAACTGCGAAACCAGCATCATGCAAGGCCTTATGAGTTGCTTTGCGCAGTGCAAGATCACCGGTGCTGAAATCAACACCTGCAGGACTTGTTACATCTCCCGACAATCTCCACGCACGGGTTAAGAACTTAACTGATCCTGATGGTGACACATCTGACCAATCGACATCATCTTCTGGAGGTCCAGCAAAAACCATTGATAAACGAATCGCATCGACTCCATGGTTTTCTAGCTCATCAGAAAGTCGTACTAGGTTTCCGCGGCTCTTGGACATTGCAGAGCCATCCATGACAACCATTCCTTGGTTTAACAAACGCGTAAATGGTTCATTGAAATCAACCATTCCCATATCGTTTAGAACCTTTGTAAAGAAACGGCTGTAAAGAAGGTGCAAGATTGCGTGAGTAACTCCGCCAACATATTGATCTACCGGTAACCAGGTATCTATATCTTTCTTAGAAAAAGGCTCGTTTGCATTTGTTGGATCGGCATAACGCAGGTAGTACCAAGAAGAATCAACAAAGGTATCCATGGTGTCGGTATCGCGCTTTGCATCAGCTGAACATTTAGGACACTTAACGTTTACCCAATCAGTTGCAGCACCAAGAGGCGATGTTCCCTTTGGCTTTAAATCAAGACCTGCTGCATCTGGCAGCGTCAATGGAAGTTGATCTGCTGGCACTGGAACTTCACCACACGATGGGCAGTGAATAATTGGAATTGGAGTACCCCAGTAACGTTGGCGAGAAAGTAACCAATCGCGCAAACGATAGTTACGAGCGGCAACACCTTTGCCATCTGCTTCCAGCTTTTTGTTAATTGCTGCAATTGCATCAGCCTTATTAAGACCATTCAAAATATCTGAATTAACTAACTTTCCATCGCCAACTGTTGCAACACCTGATGCGTTGGGATCTTCTTCGCCAGTTTCAACAACCACACGCACAGGTAACTTCATTGCTCGAGCAAAATCTAAGTCGCGTTGATCATGAGCTGGAACCGCCATGATCGCGCCAGTTCCGTAATCAGCCAATACATAATCACTTGCCCAAATAGGTAACTTTTCACCATTGACTGGGTTGATTGCGTAACGATTAAGGAAAACACCGCTCTTCGGGCGATCTGTTGCAAGGCGATCGATATCACTTGCAGCTTTGATGGTTTCTAAGTACTTAGTGAATTCAGCTTCGACACCGGTACCTTGCACAAGTTCGGTCGCTAATTCGCTATCGACTGCAACAACCATGAAAGTTGCACCAAACAATGTATCTGGACGAGTTGTATAAATCGTTACAGGCTCGGTACGGCCTTCGATTTCAAACTTTACATTGGCACCAGTTGAACGTCCGATCCAGTTGCGCTGCATCGTTAGAACTTTGTCAGGCCACTTTCCTTCAAGCTGAGCCATGTCATCTAGCAAACGATCTGCATAATCCGTGATCTTGAAATACCACTGATTTAACTTCTTCTTGGTGACAGTTGAATCACATCGCTCGCAAAGCCCCGCAACTACCTGCTCATTTGCAAGAACCGTTTGGCAACCTGGACACCAGTTAACCGCTGAATCTTTGCGGTATGCCAAGCCACGCTCATAAAACTTGAGGAACAACCATTGGTTCCATTTGTAGTATTCGGGATCGCAGGTGTTGAAAACGCGATCCCAATCAAATGAA
>JBEINN010000042.1:0-6795 GCA_040378115.1 Candidatus Planktophila sp.
TCACCCAAGCCAGGTTGGGAAGAAAAAGCGCTTTTCCAGTTAAGGGTTTATGCGCTTCTGTATTGGAAAAACACAGGCGTACTTCCCCGTTTACTGCAACTAATTTATCTGGGCGATGGTCGTGTTGTTAAAAGTAATCCGACTCAGGCCGATGTGGATGCTGTTGAAAAAGTTCTGCATCGCGTTGCCAAGGATATCTTCATATCTTTTGAGAAAGAGTATTGGCCACCGAAGCCTTCACGCTTGTGTGATTGGTGTTATTTCAAAAGTATCTGCCCAGCACATAACAACTAGATCTGTGCAGCGAAATCGCCAAACAGCTTCTGTAGCTTTGCAAAACTCATTTGTTCTAGTGATGAGATCACTCGAACTTTTGGCGACTCAGCAACTGTCACAAGATGTGGAACTGCTATCAGGTAAGCCCCGCTAGAGGTCGCCGCATCTATTCCAGTGAGAGAATCTTCAAAGACCAAGCAATTTCGGATATCTGAATCCGTGATAACCGCTGCCTTTAAGTAACAATCTGGGTTTGGTTTGGTTTTTTCGACATCGTCAGAGCTAATCGAGAATGGAAACAAATCGTGGCCTAAGTTGTCCAGAACAGCATCGACAATGTTGCGTGGGCTGGCAGAAACCAAGCCAGTTTTTACTCCATGTGATTGCAGTTCGCGCACTAATTCGACAGCACCCGGCATTGTTGGGGTATTTCCTCGCATCTTTAAGGCCTGCGTATCAATCAAGGTTTGGGTGAAGTACTCTGGCGTTTGTGCACCTTTACATTTATCGTGCATGTATTTGCCTACCCGAGTAAGTGGCCCTCCAAGACAAGCAATCTGATCCTCTTCACTCCAGGCGTAATCAAATTTTGCCGTTACCTCGGTTTCGGATTTAAACCATTCAGGCTCTGAATCAACCATTAAGCCGTCCATATCGAAAAAGACCGCATCGAAAAACTGTGAATTACCAACCATTAGTTAGCGTTGAAGTACTTTGCTTCAGGATGATGCACAATAATCGCAGAGGTTGATTGTTCAGGATGGAGCTGGAACTCTTCGGATAGTTCTACTCCAATTCTTACTGGGTCGAGTAATTCACACAGTTGTACTTGTTGTTCCAGATCTGGACACGCGGGATAACCAAATGAATATCGTGAACCGCGATAACCCTGATCCAAAATGCCCTGCAAATCTGAGGAATCTTCGCTCTTAACCGACAATTCTTCGCGAATTCGGGCATGCCAGTGCTCTGCAAGACTTTCTGTCAACTGAACTGAAAGTCCGTGCAATTCTAGATACTCGCGATAATTGTTAGCAGCGAAAAGCTTCGCGGCCGCTTCACTGACAGTTGAACCCATCGTTACGACATGGAAAGCAACAACATCTCTTTTATCCGAATCTTTTGAAGCAAAGAAATCGCTGATGCATAAACGACGATCACGTGTTTGTCGAGGGAATGTAAAGCGGGTTCTTTCTTCACCTTTCTTTTCTCCTTCATGGTGCAGGATTACGAGATCATTACCTTCGCTGTAACAAGGAAAGTAACCATAAACAACTGCGGCATTTAGCCAACCACTTGATTGAACTTCGTTGAGGAGTGAACGCAGACGAGGTCTACCTTCTGCTTCAACCATATTTTCATATTCGCCGCGATTACCCTTTAATCCCCATTGACCAACAAATAACGCTCGCTCATCCAACATTCCTGCGTAGTCGCTTAGTTGAATTCCCTTAACAACACGTGAACCGAAGAAGGGTGGATTCGGAATATCGACATCTGATGCAACATCGCTCCGACGAGTGTCGATAGGTTGATCTTCGCTCTTGACACGAGTGTTTGCCACTTTGCGCTCACGCAGTGCTGGAAGCGCCGCACCAGGTTCACCACGTTTTACCGCCATAATCGAATCCATAAGGCGCAAACCTTCGAAGGCATCACGTGCGTAGCGCACTTCACCGGGAAATAATGCTGCCAAATCTTGTTCGACATATGCTCGTGTTAACGCTGCTCCCCCAAGAACAATCGGCCATTTCTGGTCTAAACCTCTGGCTGTAATCTCTTGCAGATTCTCTTTCATGATGACCGTTGATTTAACCAGTAAACCACTCATTCCAATCGCATCCGCATTGGAATCGACGGCACCATCAATAATTTGATTAATCGTTTGCTTAATTCCAATATTGACTACACGATAACCATTGTTGGTCAAAATAATGTCAACTAAATTCTTTCCAATGTCGTGAACATCGCCCTTGACTGTCGCAAGCAACATCGTGCCGCGACCTTCATCACCTGTTTTTTCCATGAAGGGTTCAAGAACAGCTACCGCGGTTTTCATAACTTCTGCACTTTGTAGTACAAAGGGAAGTTGCATCTCTCCCTTGCCAAAGAGCTCGCCCACGATCTTCATGCCCTCAAGTAAATGAGTGTTGATGATCTCAAGCGGCGGCGTGCCTAAAGCCATTGCCTCCTTGAGGTCAGTTTCCAGGCCAACCTTCTCGCCATCAATTATTCGACGCTGCAATCGTTCATACAAGGGCAAAGCAGCCAAGGCTTCAGCTCTCGCGTTTTTGCTGGTGGCGAGTTCAACACCATCAAATAACTGTAAGAATTCCTGAAGCGGATCGTATGTGCATTCCTGTCCATCAAAAATACGCCGATCATAAATAAGATCTAGCGCAACTTGCTTCTGTCGTTCATCAATTCTCACCATCGGAGTGATCTTTGAAGGGTGAACAATTGCCGAATCGAGTCCAGCTTGCACGCACTCGTGCAGGAAAACAGAGTTCAGTACGACACGGGCTGCAGGGTTTAGGCCAAAAGAAACATTGCTAACTCCGAGGGTAGTTTGCACATCTGGGAATTCATCTTTCAAGCGACGGATAGCGTCAATCGTCTCGATTCCATCTTTACGTGTTTCTTCCTGACCGGTAGCGATTGGGAATGTCAGACAGTCGATCAGAATGTCACCTACATTCATACCCCAGTTATCGCGCAGGTCGATGATCAATCGGCGCGCAACCCTTAACTTCCAGTCGGCATCGCGTGCCTGGCCTTCTTCATCGATCGTTAGTGCCACAACGCTTGCTCCATGCTCTTTAACAAGCGGCATGATTTTTGCGAAACGTGATGTTGGACCATCGCCATCTTCGTAGTTAACCGAATTGATGACGCAGCGACCACCAAGATGTTCCAAGCCAGCTTTTAGAACTGCAGGTTCGGTCGAATCAAGAACGATCGGCAAAGTGCTTGCGGTTGCAAAGCGTGACGCAAGTTGACTCATATCTGCTGCGCCATCGCGACCTACGTAATCAACGGATAGATCCAACATGTGCGCGCCGTCGCGAATTTGATCGCGAGCGATTTCTACACATTTTTCCCAGTCTTCAGCTAGCAACGCATCTCTAAATGCACGTGAGCCGTTTGCATTTGTTCGCTCTCCGATTGCTAGATATGTCTTGTCCTGTCTAAATGGAACGTATTGGTACAAGGAAGAAGCTCCCGGATCTAACTCAGGACTTCTCTGCGCTATTGGTTTTCCACTTACTTTATTTACTACAGCAGATAAATGTTCTGGGGTAGTTCCACAGCAACCACCCACCAGAGAAATTCCATAGTCATTGACGAAACCTTCAAGTGCCAGCGCTAGATCGTCCGGTCCAAGTGGATACGAAGCTCCATTTGCCCCAAGTACCGGCAGACCAGCATTTGGCATCACGGAGATCGCAACTTTTGCGTTTTTGCTCAAGTACCTAAGGTGTTCAGACATTTCAGTAGGACCGGTCGCGCAGTTGAGGCCGATTAAATCAATTCCCATCGGCTCCAGGGTATTGAGTGCTGCTCCGATTTCAGATCCCAAAAGCATTGTTCCAGTGGTTTCAACCGTCACCTGTGCAATTAAAACAATATCCTGCTCGGTTTCACCAATAGCTTGCCTACAACCATTTATCGCAGCCTTAACTTGTAACAAATCTTGAGAAGTTTCGACCAGCAAAGCATCACAGCCGGAATCAGATAATCCCTTTGCGGCTGTGTAGTAGGCGATCTTTAAATTTTCGTAGGTGGTGTGGCCAAGACTAGGCAGTTTGGTCCCGGGGCCAAGAGAACCTAAAACAAATCGAGGTTTTTCAGGTGTAGAGAAAGAGTCTGCGGCTTCGCGAGCAATTCTTCCACCTTCAAAAGCGAGCTCATAAATTCGATCTTCAATTCCATAATCAGCCAAGTTGGACCAGTTAGCACCAAAGGTGTTTGTCTCGATTGCATCAACACCGGCGGTCAAATATTCGTTATGAACCGATCGCACAATGTCAGGCCGACTGACATTTAGGATCTCATTGCAGCCTTCGTGATTTTGGAAATCTTCTAAGGTGGGATTGGCGGCTTGCAGCATTGTTCCCATGGCTCCATCTGCGACAACTACTCGCGATGCCAAGGCTTGACGAAGAAGCCCAGGGAGCTTGGAGGGTGTACTCATTTGCCCAAGGTTACCTTAAGGTTGCTTTCATGGAGATTCATCAGATTCCTCTACTGAGAGAACCGGTCATGCTGATCGCATTTTCGGGATGGAATGATGCCGCAGAGGCTGCTTCTGGTGCAGTAGAGCATTTACTGTCCGGGTGGAGTGACAAAAACGATGATGTGATTCCTGAACTTATTGCAAATGTTGAATCCGAGGACTTTTACGATTTCCAAGTCAATCGTCCGGTAGTGACTATTGATGAATCTCAAATTCGTAGCATTACCTGGCCTTCTACTCAGGTCTTTGGAATGTCGATTCCATCAATGGAGCGGGATCTAGTGATTGTTACGGGAGTCGAGCCTTCAATGAAATGGAAGAGTTTCACCTCTGACCTGTTAGATCTTGCAGATGATCTAGAAGTTTCCCTGATCGTCTCGCTCGGCTCTTTACTCGCCGACACGCCTCACACCAGACCTATAACGGTATCCGCAACTACCTCTCATCCATCAATTGCTAATCGACTTGGTGTTTCCGTTTCAAAGTACGAAGGTCCAACTGGCATTTTAGGAATCATCCAAGATGGATGCATGAGACGAGGAATAGATGCGATTTCCTTGTGGGCCGCGGTCCCTCATTACGCGTCAAATGCGCCTTCCCCTAAAGCAACACTTGCTTTGATCAACACTCTAGAAGAGTTTCTTAACATCAAGATTCCCCTGTCCGACCTTCCCGATAAATCAGATTTATGGGAACGAGAGGTCAATGATTTAGCAGCTGATGATTCAGAGATCGCTGATTATGTGAAAGCTCTTGAGGAAAGTAAGGATGCCGCAGAGCTACCAGAGGTTTCGGGTGACACGATTGCTAAAGAATTCGAGCGATATTTAAGGCGACAACGAGAGGATTAGAGTTTTAGGCCCAAAAGAGCATCAAGAGCGATTCTTAAATTATGTGTATTTCCACCGTTTGAACCTTCAAGGGTTGATGAAGCCCAAGCGTTCAATTGGGAAAGAACCAGTGTCGTATCGAGATCATCACTCAGAGCGATAACAATCGAATTGATGAGTTCCTCTGTTGGCGCACTGGTGGGTTTATTCAGGGCATCCTTTAGCTGAGCAAGTTCACTTTGCGCTTTGTGCAGAGCAGCATCACTCCACATTCGATCTGAACGATAGTGATTAGACATAAGAGCCCAACGAATCGCCATGGGATCAACCCCCGACGCAACTAGCCGTGAAACAAAGACCAAGTTGCCTTTACTCTTACTCATTTTTTCACCATCTAAACCAATCATGCCTGCGTGGACATAGGTTGCAGCTAACTCCTTACCAGTAATGACATGGGCTTGAGCCGCACACATCTCGTGATGAGGGAATATCAGGTCGCTGCCACCCCCTTGAATATCAATGAGGGTTTCATCCATTTCCGAAGGTTGCAGATATTCCAATGCAATGGCGGTGCATTCAATATGCCAACCAGGGCGACCTTTTCCAAGGCTCGAGTCCCAGCCTGGTTCGTTCACTCTTTGCGACATCCAGACCAGGCAATCAAGAGGATCTTGTTTTCCAACACGATCAGGGTCTCCCCCGCGTTGTGAAAAAATATCGAGCATGTGCTGCTGCGAAAGATTTGATCTAAACCCAAATTTTGAATCACTTTTTACGGAAAAGTAATAGTCGGTATCAACCGAATAAATGCTTGATTGCTCTTGCAATTCCGCGATTGCATTAACGACAAGCGGAATAGCCTCTACCGCTCCAATGTAATGTGCAGGAGGAATCACTCTTAGATCAACCATGTCAGCTTTGAATAAATCTATTTGTTGATGCGCGAGATGGCTCCAATCAACTCCGTCTCGATTGGCTCGTTCTAACAGGGGATCATCGATATCTGTAATGTTTTGCACGTAGATAACTTCGGCGCCAGCAGCCCGCAAGTAGCGATTAATGAGATCAAAAGTTAAATACGTGGCGGCGTGACCCAGATGGGTTGCGTCATACGGAGTGATTCCGCAGACATACATGCGATATTCGTTTTTCTTGGGAAGTTCCTTCTTGGCGGACGTGGCAGTATCTGTCAGAGCTAACGTAGGGAGATCTCTGGTTTTGCCTAATGCAGGAATCGCCGGCGTGGCCCAAGAATTCATTTGCTAATCGTATTACTAACTCAGAAGGCTGGACACGGAACTGCAGGCCAATCAGGGCTCGGATGTGGGAAGCAACCTTGTGCAAGCAGTCTGTGAACGCGAATTGCTAAAGCATCTATCTCGTCGGCTGTACGTAGTTGCTCTAACTGCACAATAAATTCTCCTTTTAATGAACTAGCTGCTCTTTGAAGCA
>JBEINN010000002.1:0-17996 GCA_040378115.1 Candidatus Planktophila sp.
ATCCAGAACGAAATCTTTGGGCCTGTCATCACAGTTCAGAAGTTCAGTGACGAAGCCCAGGCTGTTGCTATGGCAAACGGGGTCGATTACGGATTGGCATCTAGCGTCTGGACCGCCAACCACGGAACCGCGATGCGCATGGCTAAGGCCTTTGACTTTGGTTGTGTCTGGATCAATACCCATATTCCGATTGTTGCCGAAATGCCACATGGTGGCTTCAAGCGCTCTGGATATGGCAAGGATCTCTCAGCGTATGGCTTTGAAGATTACACGCGGATTAAGCATGTGATGAGTAATCTTGGGGCGTAGTATTTCCCCCTGCTAGATCTTCTGGCAGCTTCCCCATCCATCAACCCACAACCCACAGAAAGCTTGAGGCTCGGTAATCCGACAACTAGCTTGTGCTTAATCCTTAAGGAGTAAATCAGTATGTCAAAAGAAAGTTCACTCTCACCGGAAGCTCGATCAATAATCGGTGCCATGGTTTCACGTCGTGCAGTACTTGCAGGCGCAGGTGGTTTAGGTGCAGCAGGATTACTTGCTGCATGTGGCGGATCAGATTCCGCTGATAGTGCAAACAGCGTTCGCTGGGGCAACTGGCCTTTGTACCTTGATTATGATGAGGAAACAAAGAAGTACCCAACTCTTGAAAAATTTATTGAGCAAACTGGAATTGCTGCTACTTACTTTGAAGATTACAACGACAACGATGAGTTCTTTGGAAAAGTTCAGGCGCAACTCAAGCTTGGCGAAGATATTGGTTATGACCTAGTAACACCTACTGACTGGATGGCAGCTCGCTGGATCCGTCTTGGTTACACACAAAAATTTGATGTCGCAAACATTCCAAACAAGTCAAATATTCTGGATTCACTTGCATCACCTTCATTTGATGCAAACCGTGAACAGACTTTGACGTGGCAAGGAATCATGGGCGGATTTGGATGGAATGTAGAAAAGAATCCAAAGGGAATTCGTACAATTGATGAACTATTTGCGCCACAGAACAAGGGCAAGATCGTTGTTCTTTCTGAAATGCGCGACACCATTGGAATTATCTTGCTTTCTCAGGGTGTAAATCTTCAGACAGTTACCGAAGATCAGTTCATGAACGCAGTTGATTTCATGGAGAAGAAGATCGCTGATGGTTGGATCCGTGGCGTAAAGGGTAACGAATACGCTGAAGACCTTACTTCAGGTGATGCAACAGCTGTAATTGGCTGGTCTGGCGATATGTTTATCTTGAAGGCTGAAAATGAAGGAAAGTTTGACTTCGCTCTTCCTGATTCAGGCGGAACAATTTCAGGTGATAACTTCGTGATTCCTTCAACTGCATCTGCCGAAGGTAAGGCAAATGCTGAGAAGCTTATTAACTTCTACTATGACCCAGCAATTGCGGCAGAAGTTGCGGCTTACGTTAACTACGTATGTCCAGTTAAGGGTGCGCAAGCTGAGATGGAAAAGATTGATCCAGCTCTAGCAGCAAGCCCATTCATCTTCCCTGATGCAGCTATGTCAGCAAAGCTCAATGTCTTCCGTTCACTAACTCCAGCAGAGGAAACAACCTGGAGCGAGGCATTCCAGAAGGCCGCCGGCAACTAGTGGTTGACGTTTCATCTGCAACTCGAGGAGATTTACGTCTTACTCGGATTACAAAGACTTACGGAGATTTCACCGCAGTTAATGATTTGTCATTAACAATTCCTGAAGGTTCATTTTTTGCACTACTTGGACCTTCAGGATGCGGCAAGACAACAACTCTGCGAATGATTGCAGGGTTGGAAGAGCCAACTGTTGGAAGTATTCATTTAGGTTCAACTGATATTACGACTAAGCGTCCATATCAGCGCCCAATCAATACTGTCTTTCAGAATTATGCACTGTTTCCTCATTTAACAATTTTTGAGAACATTGCATTTGGTCTTCGCCGTCGCGGAATCAAAAATGTCGATGCAGATGTAAACAAGGTACTAGAGCTTGTCGAACTTCCACATCTTGCGCAGCGCAAACCAACACAACTTTCAGGTGGACAGCAGCAACGCATCGCTTTAGCGCGTGCAATTGTGAACCGCCCAGCATTGTTGCTTTTGGATGAGCCTTTGGGTGCACTTGATCTCAAACTCCGTCGACAGATGCAGATTGAGCTCAAGTGGATCCAGCGCGAGGTTGGGCTTACCTTCGTTCACGTTACTCACGATCAAGAAGAAGCCATGACTATGGCTGACACCATCGCGGTAATGAATGAGGGTGAAATCGAGCAAATGGGATCTCCAGCAGATTTGTATGACAATCCAGAGACCGCATTTGTCGCTAACTTCTTGGGTCAATCCAACTTGATCAAGGGACGTATCGAAGGAACTGATGGCGATAACTTGGTTGTCGATCTATTTGGTCAGAAAATTTCAATGCCAAAGAAGCGATCTCACGCAGTTGATAATTCGATCTATGCAGGTATTCGTCCAGAGAAGTTCCGTATTTCACTAGTCGGAACGCCAACTCGTGGAAATACTTTAACTGGTGGCCATATCGAAGATGTTTCATACATCGGTGTATCAACTCAGTATCAGGTAATGATGCCTTGGGGACAAGAGGTTATGGTCTTCGAGCAAAATGATGATGGAGTTGCACCATTTGATAAGGGCGATGAAGTTGTAATTTCTTGGGAACCAACCTTTACCTTTGCACTTCGCGGGGATGAAGATGTCGAAGCCGGACTTGAAGTAAACCCTGAGGAACTAGAGGAAGAATGAGCAACGCCTTGTCTAAGGTGAAGTTGCCTTATTTATTGTTGCTTCCTGGTTTTCTTTTTCTCTTTACCTTCTTTATTTTACCGATCGCCAATCTTGCACAAACATCAACCCAGACACCAATAGCTGGGGGAGACACAGGTCAGAACGAGCAGACTCTACGTTTTTCAAACTATGTTGATGCATTTACTGAAAATCAAGAACAGTTTGCTCGCTCCTTTATTTTTGCCTTGTGTGCAACAGTACTGGCCCTGGCGATTGCCTATCCCTTGGCTTATGCAATCGCATTTAAGGCTGGCAGATTAAAGAACTTTCTCTTAGTTCTTGTCATTGCGCCATTTTTTGTTTCATTTTTGCTCAGAACCGTTGCATGGAAACAGATTCTTGGTGAAGAAGGTTTTGTTGTTCCAACACTGCGAACAATTGGGTTCATCAGTGAAAGCACAACTCTGACATCGACTTCATTTGCAGTTGTTATGGGTATGACCTATAACTTCCTTCCTTTCATGACCTTGCCACTCTATGCATCTCTAGAGCGCATCGATCCCCGCACGATGGAAGCATCGGGGGATCTATATGCCAATGGATTTACAACTTTCCGAAAGGTAACGCTGCCGCTATCAATGCCCGGAGTTGTAGCCGGAACACTTTTGACCTTTATTCCTGCAGCAGGTGATTATGTCAATGCGACAATTTTGGGATCTCCAAATACCAAGATGATTGGAAATGTCATCGAGTCCCGGTATTTCAGGATTGTTGACTACCCAACGGCAGCAGCTCTTTCCTTTACCTTGATGGCCGCGATTTTGATCTTGGTAACGATCTATATTCGTAAAGCTGGAACGGATGAACTGGTATGACATCCCACGTTAAGCAAAAAGATGCATCTATTCCGACGATTCCAACGAAAGCACGTATTTCTCGTTGGTTTGGCAGAAATTTAATTCGAATTTACGCCGTATTTGGCTTCACCTACCTGTTTATTCCAGTTGCTTACACCTTCGTTTTTTCTTTTAATGATTCCGGTAAATCCAATTTAGTATGGAAAGGATTTACCTTTGACAATTGGAAGAATCCATGTGGAGCACCGGAAGTCTGTACTGCTTTGGGTAACTCAATCAAAATCGGTTTACTAGCAACTATCTTTTCAACTATTTTGGGAACAATGATCGCTTTTGCAATTGGGCGTTATGCCTTTAAAGGTCGCTCATCTTCTAATCTTTTGATCTTCTTGCCTATGGCAACACCGGAAATTGTCTTAGGTGCATCGCTACTTTCGCTTTTCCTGGTGTTTCAGATCAACCCAGGATTTTGGCCAACGGTTATTGCTCACATAGTTTTCTGTATCTCATTCGTGGTTGTTACGGTTAAGGCGCGAATCGCATCCCTTGATCCACGCCTGGAACAGGCTGCAATGGATTTGTATGCCAATGAACTAGAGACTTTCAGAAGAGTTACTCTTCCTTTAGTGGCACCAGGTATTGCAGCAGCAGCACTGTTGGCATTTAGCTTGTCTTTCGACGATTTTATTATTACCAATTTCAACTCTGGAACCTTGAAAACATTCCCTGAGTTTGTTTATACATCTGCAGCTCGTGGAATCCCTGCACAAGCAAATGTCATTGGATCTGCAATGTTTTTCCTTGCTTTGTTCATCGTTATCGCTGGACAGTTTGTCGGCAAGAAGGTAAAGGTTACTAAGTGACCAATCACGGCAATATGTACGGTCCCAATTTCACTTTTCTAGGAATCCCAGCTTGTGATTTAGCTGATCCAGCAACATATAAAGGCGCAGATGTCATCATCGTTGGTGCACCTATCGATAGCGGGACCTCGCATCGATCTGGTGCCAAGTTCGGCCCACAAGCAATTCGTGGGGGAGATTACTTACCTCATGATGGCTCACGACCTCACCTAGCTTTGCGAACCGATGGTCTAAAGGACCTTAAAGTTTTAGATGCTGGCGATTTGCTAATGTCCGGCGGCGATCTTGTGGCATCGCTTGCAGTTCTCAAAGATGCAACCGAAAAGATTTCTCGTGCCGGAATCATTCCTGTAATCCTTGGTGGCGATCACTCAATAGCATCTGCAGATGTTGCAGGAATTGCAACGCATCGCGGTATGGGATCGGTTTCCATGATTCACTTTGATGCACATGCAGATACCGGCGAAGATCAATTCGGAGCACTTGTTGGTCACGGAACACCTATGCGTAATTTGATTAACAATGGTTATGTTCGCGGAGATCGCTTCTTGCAGCTAGGTCTGCGTGGTTACTGGCCGGAGGATGCAACCCTTAATTGGATGCGCGATCAGGGAATGCGTTCTTACGAAATGACCGAAATTCATCACCGCGGATTGAAGGCAGTACTAGATGAGTCATTTGCAACATTAGTTGATGGATGCGATGGAGTTTTCTTATCTGTAGATATTGATGTTGTAGATCCCGGAATGGCACCTGGAACCGGAACCCCTGAGCCAGGTGGAATGACGAGCCGCGAATTACTAGAAGCGGTTCGCAGAATTTGTCTAGAACTTCCTATTGTTGGAATTGATGTGGTTGAAGTAGCTCCACCATTTGATTCAGCAGACATCACCGCAATTTTGGCTAACCGTGTTGTCCTTGAAGCTCTTAGCGCAATTGCAAAGCGTCGCAACGGCACCACTTATACGGCTACTCAGAACCTTCTCGATCGATAATTGAGCTTTTCTAAGATGTCAGCGGTATCGTGCATACTTCGAGACAACTTCTCATGTTAGGTGTGTAATGGAACTTCTAGGAATTCTGGCTTTTGTTGTTGCGTTGCTGCTTTCTGTCATGGTGCACGAGTTTGGGCATTACATAACTGCGCGAAAGTATGGAATGTGGGTTTCAGAGTTTTTTGTTGGTTTTGGAAAACGAATCTGGTCGGTACAACGTGGCGAAACAGAATTTGGCGTAAAGGCCATTCCTGCCGGCGGCTATTGCAAAATCGAAGGCATGTCACCCAACGATGAAATGCCTGTAGGCCAAGAGGATAGAGCGTTTTACAAGGCCTCATCTGGAAAGAAGTTAGTAGTTCTTGGGGCCGGATCATTTCTGCACTTTGTTTTGGGTTTTGTTCTTCTGTTTACTCTCTTTGCAGGAATTGGTACCAATCAAGTGCTTCCTGTTATTTATGAAGTTGTTCCTAACTCAGCGGCTCAAGCTGCAGGTATTCAAGTTGGCGATGAAATTGTTTCGATTAATGGCAAGCGAGTCACGGAATGGTACAAAGATGTCGAAGTCATTCGTCAATCACAAGGTAGGGAACTCTCCCTTGTTCTAAACCGTAATGGTGAAGAGATTGCAGTTACCGCTTCAGCACGATTGACTGATCTTGATGGGACCAAAAGATATGTTCTCGGAATAGTCAACGATGTTGGCTTAAAGCGTTCAGGATTGCTAGTTTCAATCAGGAATTCAGCAACAGTAACCAAGAGTTTTCTAGTTGAAAGCGTTAAGTCATTAGGTAAATTGCCTGAAAAAATCCCTGCTCTGTGGGGTGCGACAGTACGTGGTGAAGAGCGCGATCCCAACGGTCTAGTTGGAGTTGTTGGTGTTGCACGTGTATCAGGTGAAGCTGTAGGTAGCGACAAGCTAACTGTCATGGAGCGCTTGGCTACCTTTGTTTTAATCGTTGCCAGTCTCAATATTTTTGTTGGAGTCTTTAACTTGTTGCCAATTTTGCCACTAGATGGTGGCCACATGGCAGTTGCGATAGCTGATTCCATCCGTGCATTCTTTGCTCGATTGCGCGGTCGCCCACGTCCTGCACCGATCGATGTGACAGTACTTACCCCAATCACAATGCTCGTTTTTGTTGTTTTAGCAACGCTGACACTCTTGCTCTTGGTGGCAGATGTGATTAATCCGGTCACACTCAACCTCTAATTCGGCAGAATTTGCTCTTGTAGTGCAGAATAAAGCCATGGTTGATCTCGGAATTCCAAGCGCACCACCTCCAACGCTGCACCCTCGTCGCAAGACCCGTCAGCTAAAAGTTGGATCAGTCGGTGTTGGAAGCGATTCACCGGTATCAGTTCAATCAATGTGCACAACGCTGACCGCAGATGTCAACGCAACCTTGCAGCAAATCGCAGAACTAACAGCATCTGGTTGCCAGATCGTTCGTGTTGCAGTTCCAAGCCAAGATGACGCCGATGCCTTGGCACAGATCGCTAAGAAATCTCAGATCCCGGTGATTGCAGATATTCACTTTCAACCGAAATACATTTTTGCTGCAATTGATGCAGGGTGTGCTGCGGTTCGAGTAAATCCAGGAAACATCAAACAATTTGATGACAAGGTTAAAGAGGTAGCAAAAGCTGCAGGAGATGCGGGTATTCCAATTCGAATCGGCGTAAATGCTGGCTCGCTGGATCCACGTTTGCTTGCAAAGTATGGGAAAGCAACACCAGAGGCTTTGGCCGAATCTGCATTATGGGAAGCATCTTTGTTTGAAGAGCATGGTTTTTCAGATATCAAGATTTCAGTAAAGCATCATGATCCTGTAACGATGGTTAATGCTTATCGAATCCTTGCTGCAAAGTGTGATTACCCATTGCACTTAGGTGTAACTGAAGCTGGCCCGCTATTCCAGGGAACAATTAAATCTGCAACTGCTTTTGGTATTTTGTTGGCAGAAGGTATTGGCGACACAATTCGCGTTTCGCTTTCAGCGCCCCCTGTCGAAGAGGTTAAGGTTGGAATTTCAATTCTAGAATCTCTCAATTTGCGCCAACGTAAACTTGAAATTGTTTCCTGCCCTTCATGTGGACGCGCACAAGTTGATGTGTACACCTTGGCTGAAAAGGTTCAGGCTGGATTAGAAGGAATGACTGTGCCGCTGCGTGTAGCGGTCATGGGTTGTGTAGTAAATGGTCCAGGTGAAGCACGCGAGGCCGATCTAGGTGTTGCATCTGGAAATGGTAAAGGTCAGATTTTTGTGAAGGGTCAGGTCATTAAGACTGTGCCCGAAGCACAAATTGTTGAAACACTTATCGAAGAAGCGATGCGTTTAGCTGAAGAAATGGAAGCCGCCGGAGTTGCTTCAGGGCAACCTTCAGTTGATGTTCGATAGGCTTGCTCCATGTTGAAAATGTCTACGCTATTTTTGCGTACGCTTCGCGATGACCCAGCAGATGCCGAGGTCGCTAGCCACAAGTTGTTAGTGCGTGCTGGTTATGTCCGCCGAATTGCTGCTGGTATTTACTCATGGCTTCCTTTGGGTGTCATCACGCTTCGAAACGTTGAACGTGTGATTCGTGAAGAGATGGATAATGCGGGCTTTCAAGAAGTTCATTTCCCTGCACTTTTACCCCGTGAAGCGTATGAAACAACTAATCGTTGGGAAGAGTACGGGCCTTCACTATTTCGCTTGCAGGATCGTAAAGGTGGAGATTACTTACTAGGTCCAACTCACGAGGAAATGTTTACGCTGATGGTTAAGGGCGAGTACTCCTCTTATAAGGATCTTCCGCTCAGCATTTATCAAATCCAAACTAAGTTCCGCGATGAGGCTCGACCACGCAGCGGAATCATCCGTGGTCGCGAGTTTGTCATGAAGGATTCGTACTCATTTGACCTGGATGAAGCTGGCTTAGAAGTTTCATACCAAAAGCATCGTGAGGCTTATGTAAAAACTTTTGATCGTCTCGGAATGAAGTACAACATTGTTAAGGCTGTATCGGGTGCGATGGGTGGCTCTAAATCAGAAGAGTTCTTAGCACCTTGTACAACCGGTGAAGATACATATGTTTTATGCCCACAGTGTGGATTTGCAGCAAATGTAGAAGCGATGGTCACAAAGGTAGATCCTCAGGATTCCTCTAAGGTGCCCGCGCTCGAAGCATTTGATTCGCCAAACACACCAACTATCGACACCCTTGTCGAACTTTTAAATTCAAAGTTCGGTGGGGGATATACAGGCTCACAAACATTGAAAAATGTCATGTTAATGGCTGATGGAAAAGCGGTCTGTGTCCTAGTACCAGGTGATCGGGAAGTAGATCTGAAACGTCTCCAAGAAAATCTAGGCGGGATTCATGAACTGCGAGTTTTCGAAGATGCTGATTTTGCAAAATTTCCTTCACTTGTTAAGGGATACATCGGGCCACAAGATGCAAAGAAATCTGGAATCACTGTGTATGCCGATCCACATATTGCCCCAGGCACTTCATGGGTAACTGGTGCAAATAAAAAGGATCGCCACGCACGAAATGTAGTTAATGGGCGTGACTTCACACCTGATGCTTATGTTGAAGCCGCAGAAGTCCGTGCTGGAGATGCCTGCCCAGAGTGTGCCACGCCAGTAGTTATTGATCGTGCGATTGAAATCGGCCATATTTTCCAATTAGGTCGCAAGTACGCAGAAGCACTTAATCTGACTGTTCTGGATCAGAATGGAAAGTCTCAAATCCTCACTATGGGTTCTTACGGAATTGGTGTAACACGGGCAGTTGCTGCAATTGCCGAGCAAACCCATGATGAGATCGGACTTAACTGGCCAGCAGAACTTGCTCCTGCAAAGGTACATATCGTTGCCGCTGGTAAGGATGATTTGCTTTTTGATACTGCATTAAAGCTTGGAACTGATCTAGAAGTGCAAGGTATTTCAGTTATGTTAGATGACCGACGTGATGCAAGCCCAGGCGTGAAGTTCAAGGATGCCGAGCTCATCGGTAACCCTGTCATTGTGGTTGTTGGCAAAGCTTTAGCTGAAGGCAATGTCGAAGTTCGAGTTCGCAAGAGTGGAGATAAGAAGGAAGTTGCACTTTCTTCTGCTGTTGCTGCCATTGCTGAACTTCTGAAGTAATTGTGTTTTACGAATTAACTCTTGCCACCGCGCTATTTTTGCTGGCGGCATCATTTTTTGCTGGTTTTGTTGATTCGATTGCAGGTGGTGGAGGATTAATTCAGTTACCTGCGCTGCTCATCGGTTTACCGAAATCTGGAACTGCCGAAGTCTTAGGTACAAATAAACTATCGGCGGTTTTTGGCACAACAACTGCTGCTGCGCTGTATCGAAAGCAGATCAAACCCGATCCCAAAATATTGCTGGGAATGGGAATACCTGCATTTCTTGGTTCTGCCGGTGGCGCAGTTCTGGCTTCCAAAATTCCTACGAACAGCATGCGCCCCATGGTGTTGGTGCTCTTAATTATTGTGGCGATTTATACCTGGTTTAAACCAGATTTAGGTAAATATGAAAATCTTCGCCACTTACCAAAGCAAAGAATTCAGATCGCAGCTTTAGCGGGTGTGATTATCGGTTTCTACGATGGAATCTTCGGTCCTGGTACCGGTTCTTTCCTGATGTTGATCCTGGTTGTATCTTTGGGCTACGCATTTATTACAGCTAGCGCCATTGCCAAGGTGGTAAATGTTGCAACAAATGTGGGCGCAATAATGATTTTTGGATTCAACGGCGCAGTCATCTGGCAAGTAGGAATCATTATGGGTGTTGCCAATATTTCGGGGGCAATTTTAGGCTCACGACTTGCTATAAAGGGTGGCTCAACCTTGGTCCGCAAAGTGTTCCTAATCGTTACCGTGGCGCTTATTATCAAGGTGGGAATTGATACCTTCTAATTTCTTGCGTTACACTTGCCCTACAACTTAATAGAAAGAAGAGATCCATGGCACTTAAAGATTCAATTGCCGATTTGATTCGCCCTGCTGTAGAAAACGCAGGCTTCTTTCTAGAAGATGTTTTCACAAGCAATCCCGGAAACCACCGAATTGTGACCTGCATGGTTGATGGCTTAAAGCCATTAAGCCTTGATGAAGTAACCGTGGTGAGCCGCGAAATATCTGCGATTCTGGATGATTCGCCGCTTCTTACCGAAGCATTTACCCTAGAAGTAACTTCTCCGGGAATTGAACGCCCGCTGACTTTGCCTCGCCACTGGACCAAGAACTTAACTCGAATCGTAAAAGTCACTTTAATTGATGACACCGAAGTTTCAGGACGACTAACCGAGTTTGATGACAATCGCGCCATCTTGATTGAAAATATCAAAGGTCGCATGAAGACCCATGAAGTTGCTTTTGCCGACATCAAAAAAGCAAATGTTGAGATCGAATTCAATCGCAAGGATGAGATCTAATGCATGTAGAAATGTCAGCCTTAGCTGCACTTACAACTGAAAAAGATATTGCACTCGAAGAACTGATCTATGCCATCGAGGTTGCAGTCTTGGGTGCCTACAATCAAACCGATACTGCCAAGCGCCATGCCAGAGCCCATCTTGATCGCGAAACTGGTGAAATCGCAATTTTGGTTCCAATTTTCGGCGAGGATGGAACGCGCATAGGAGAAGAAGTTGATTCACCCGATGGTTTTTCAAGAATGGCAACATCAACGGCCAGACAAATAATCAAGTTGAAGATGCGTGAAACCAACGATGCAGAAATCGTTGGAGAGTTCACAACTTCTGTCGGCGATGTGATTTCTGGTGTAGTTCAGCAAGGTCGCGATCCCAAGATGATCAACGTCAATCTTGGTCGCGTCGAAGGTCGAATTCCACCGCAAGAGCAGGTTCCGGGCGAGGTTTATAACCACGGTGATCGAATTAAATGTTTTGTCGTTGAAGTAAAGCAAGGCTTAAAAGGTCCAGAGATAATGTTGTCTCGTTCTCATCCAGCACTTGTCAAACAATTGTTTGCATTTGAAGTTCCAGAAATAAATGATCGAATTGTTGAAATCATGGCGGTTGCCAGAGAAGCTGGACACCGCACAAAACTTGCAGTGAAAAGTCATCGTGCAGGAGTTAGCCCGAAAGGCTCATTGATTGGTCCAATGGGATCTCGTGCACGCGCGGTCATGGATGAACTTCATGGTGAGAAAATAGATATCGTCGATTGGTCTGAAGATCCTGCAGAGTTTGTAGCTGCAGCGTTAGCACCTGCAAAGGTGAGCAAGGTTGAGATCACAGATCTTGCAACTCGAAGTGCAAAGGTGATAGTTCCGGATTATCAACTTTCATTGGCAATCGGAAAGGATGGGCAAAACGCTCGCCTGGCCGCACGACTAACAGGTTGGCGAATTGATATTCATCCAGATACCGTTGAGGGCACCCCTGCAGACTCAGCGCAGTAACTTTGAGCCTAATTAGGAGTCAGGAGCACCCATTGGATACCATGAGCCAGTTGGATTCCTCCCTTCCTGTTCGTAGCTGTATTGGCTGCCGCAAGAGGGCAAATCCTTCAGCATTAATTCGTGTGGTCTTGGTTGATGGAAAAGTAATTCCAGATCTCAAGGGTGGCGCAGCAGGTCGAGGCGCTTGGCTCCACAAGAAGTGTGCAGAAGTTGCGATAAGTCGAGGAGCTTTTGTTTTCGCCTTTAAAACAAATAAGGCGCAGACAGAAGCCGTCGATGTATCGGAACTTCTGAAATTTCTTCAGAGTTAAAGCCAAGGTTAGAAAAGAAACTAGCAGTACTCACTATCAAACGAATGGATATGAAAGTTATGAAACTCAAATGAGCTCGTTAGAACTATGAGGTCGTTCAACTAAGGCTTGCATTTGAGAAATGCGGGCCAAGACAGGAGAAATGTGTCAAAGGTCCGCGTACATGAGTTGGCAAAACAACTCGGTATGGAGAGCAAGGTTGTTCTTGCAAAACTCCAAGAAATGGGCGAGTTTGTTCGCTCTGCATCATCAACAGTAGAAGCGCCAGTAGTGCGCAAGCTGATCGAAATGTATCCCGATGCAAAACCGGTCGAGGAGAAAAAGCCTGTCAAAAAGGCGGCGGCTAAGAAAGCTGCAGCCAAACCAAAGGGCAAAGTAAGTGCAGAGCAGGCAGCAGAACTTGCAGCAGAGCTCGGAGTAGATATTGAAGCGCTCAAACTCGAGCAAGCTAAGGCGATTGCTAATAAGGAAGAAGTGGCCAAGCATGAAGCTGCCAAAACTGAAGCAACTCAGCGCGCCGCAGAAAATGGAGTAACTCCACCCGCCGCTTCAACTTCAAAGCCATCTGCGCCAACACCGCGCCCAGGAAATAATCCGTTTTCAACTGGTGGAGTAGTTCCACGTCCACCACGCCCAGGAAATAATCCCTTTTCAACTGGTGGAGGAGTTCCACGTCCACCACAACGACCTGCAGGTTCACAAGGAACTGGTGCACCACGACCAGGAATGGCGGGATCGCGTCCAGGTTCTGTTCGTCCAGGTTTTGCTGCACGCCCTGGAGCACCGCGTCCTGCATCAGGTGGCCCAGGTTTTGCACCACGTCCAGGAAGTTCGCCCGCCTCTTCTTCTCCGTATAAATCAAATACACCAGGAGCGGGAGCACCAAGTGGTGGTCCGCAACGTCCTGGTGGCGGTCGCCCACCACAACGCGGTGGCGCAGGCGGTGCATTTGGAAAGAATGCAAGTAAGAAGTCAGGACGTAAACAAAAGTCACGTAAGGCTTTACGCGATGAGTTCGACAATATGCAAGCACCACAACTTGGTGGCGCAGTTGTTCCTCATGGTGATGGAAAGACTCCAATTCGCATGCGACGTGGAGCTTCATTGGCAGACTTTGCAGACAAGATTGGTGCAGATCCAGCAGCACTAGTAGCAGCGCTATTCCACTTAGGTGAAATGGTGACGGCAACACAATCTGTTGATGCAGATACCTTTGAAATTCTTGGTGTTCAACTGGGTTATAACATTGAAATTGTTAGCCCTGAAGATGAAGACCGCGAACTACTTCAAGACTTTGATATCGATCTTGCAGGTGAGATTTCCGATCTTGATCCAGAATCATTGGTGGCGCGTCCACCGGTTGTAACGGTTATGGGTCACGTTGATCACGGTAAGACCTCTCTGCTTGATGCGATCCGTAAATCAGAGGTTATGAAGGGTGAGGCTGGCGGAATTACGCAGCACATCGGTGCATACCAAATTCACCATGATCATGATGGCGTTAACCGCGCGATTACATTTATCGATACACCAGGTCACGAAGCTTTTACAGCGATGCGTGCTCGTGGTGCGAAGGTAACTGATATTGCTGTTCTTGTTGTGGCAGCTGATGATGGAATCATGCCTCAGACAATTGAAGCGCTAAACCACGCTCAAGCTGCTGATGTTCCAATCGTAGTAGCTGTTAACAAGGTTGATAAAGAAGGCGCAAACCCAGACAAGGTTCGCCAGCAATTAACCGAATATAACTTGATCGCTGAAGAGTACGGCGGCGAGACAATATTTGTAGATGTTTCAGCTAAGTCTGGAATTGGTATTGATCAATTGATCGATTCGATTTTGCTGACAGCAGATGCAGCAATTGATCTTCGTGCAATCGCAGAAGATGACGCTCGTGGAGTTGCTATTGAAGCTCACCTCGATCGTGGACGTGGACCTGTTGCAACAGTTCTCGTGCAGCGTGGAACACTAAAGATTGGTGATGCCATTGTTGCCGGTAGCGCATTCGGTCGTGTTCGTGCGATGTTGGATGAGAATGGTGACAATGTCGAAACTGCTGGACCATCTCGTCCAGTTCAGGTTCTAGGTTTCACATCGGTTCCAAGTGCGGGTGACACCTTCCTTGTTGCAGATGAAGACCGCACTGCGCGTCAGATCGCTGAAAAGCGTCAGGCAGCAGAGCGAAATGCACAACTTGCTAAGGCTCGTAAGAAGGTTTCACTTGAAGACTTCATGGAGCAATCCAAGGTTTCTACACTCAACCTTATTCTTAAGGGTGACGTAAGTGGATCTGTAGAAGCTCTAGAAGATGCATTGATACAGCTGGATGTTGGCGCAGAAGTAGATCTTCGCGTTATTCACCGCGGCGTAGGTGCGATCACCAAGAGCGATATCACTTTGGCATCTGCTTCGACTGCAGTTGTGATCGGCTTTAACGTTAAGCCTGAGCCACAAACAGCAATCTTTGCTGATCAAGAAGGCGTTGAAGTTCGCTTCTATTCTGTTATTTACAATGCAATTGAAGAGATTGAAATGTCTCTCAAGGGCTTGCTCAAGCCAGAGTACGAAGAAGCAATTATCGGAACTGCCGAAGTTCGCGAAATCTTCAAATCTTCTAAGGCTGGAAACATCGCTGGATCTGTCGTTAAGGATGGAATCATCCGTCGTAACGCCAAGGCCCGAATTCTGCGTGATGGTGCTGTCTTAGTTGATAACTTGACGATCGATTCACTCAAGCGCTTTAAGGATGATGCCACCGAAGTCCGTGAAGGATTTGAGTGCGGTATTGGCCTTGGAAACATGAAAGAGATCGCACCTGGCGACATCGTTCAGTGTTTCGAGATGCGCGAGAAAAAGCGAGCATAAGTTATGGGTCAATCACATCGCACACTTAAGGTTGCCGACCGTATCAAAGTGGTAGTTGCAAACTTGCTTGAGACAAAGATCAAAGATCCACGTCTGGGCTTTGTAACTGTCACCGATGCGCGTGTTACTGGTGATCTTCAACAGGCTTCCATCTTTTACACCGTTCTTGGTGATCTCGATGAGCGCGCTGCAACTGCGGCGGCTCTCGAGAGCGCTAAGGGTGCAATTAGATCGGCACTTGGCCGTGAACTTGGTCTTCGCATTACACCGAGCATTGAATTCTTTGAAGATGGATTACCTGAGAGCGCTAAAGCTCTAGATTCTTTGTTAGAAAAGGTTCATGAGCAGGATGCTCAAGTTGCTGCACTTCGCAAGAATGCGCAATATGCAGGGGGAGAAGATCCTTACAAAGCTCCACGTGTTATTGAAGATTAATTGTGACCCAAATAATCTACGGGCACGGGTTTTTGGTTGTAGATAAAGAACCAGGCATGACAAGCCATGATGTTGTGGCGATTGCACGAAGAGCTTTAAACACTCGAAAAGTTGGGCACGCAGGAACACTCGATCCAATGGCAACCGGTATTTTGGTGCTTGGCTTTAACAATGGAACCCGGCTTTTGCAGTACATCACCAACGGCGACAAGAGTTACCGAGCAACAATCATTTTAGGTGCTTCGACAATTACTGATGATTTCGAAGGTGAAGTAATAGCAACCGCTGATGTATCTAACGTTACCGATGATCAAATTCATGCAGAGCTAAACACAATGCGTGGCACCATCATGCAGCGCCCGAGTTCGGTATCGGCAGTGAAAGTCGATGGCGAACGTGCCTACGATCGTGTCCGTTCTGGCGAGGCCGTAGTGCTTGCTTCCCGTGAGGTAACAATTTCACAGTTAGATGTTTTGACTATTCGACGCAGTGGCACAAAGGTAGAGATTGATATTGAAGTCACTTGTTCTGCGGGAACATATATCCGCTCGATTGCTCGAGATTGCGGTGATGGCCTGAAAGTTGGCGGACACCTGTCTGCCTTGCGACGTACTCGGGTTGCAGGGTTTGGTCTAGATGGCGCGGTTTCGCTTGCTGCTTTAAAGGCCGGAGAATTTTCTACTTTGGATTTGTCTGATGTTGCGCGATCTACTTTTCCAGTCCGAGATATCTCACAAGATGAAAAACTAGAGCTTTCCTTTGGTCGAACGCTTACTCCCAATTCGACAGAGGGAATTCACGCGGGCATTTCAAGTTCTAATGATTTAATCGCTTTGCTGAGCAATGTGGATGGTAAAGCTAAACCGATTGCTGTATTCGCGGCAGCGCATTGATTCTGAGACAATAAGCATATGAGCATCGTTGTAATAGGAAATTTTGATGGAGTCCATAAAGGGCACCAGCAGATTCTCAACCGTGCCAAAGCCCTTGCTGGTGATGAGAAAATCGTTGCGCTGACCTTTGATCCGCATCCAGTTTCAATCTTTGCACCTGATAGAGCGCCAACTCTGTTAACAATTTTGAGCGACAAAATTGAGCTCCTTAAGATTCACAACGCCGATCAAGTCGCTGTCATTAAGTTCACCAAAGAGTTCGCAGCAATGTCTCCAGAAGATTTTGTGAACAAAGTTCTGGTTGAGCAATTAAAGGCATCCACGGTAATAGTCGGATCAAACTTCACTTATGGCTTTAAGGCTGCCGGAAATGTGAACTCTTTAGCTAAGCACCCCGAGTTTGAAACTGTTGTTTTAGATTTGCAGTCTGATAATGATGAAAACATTTCTTCAACAAGAATTCGAAAAGCCATCATTGAAGGCAATGTCGAATCGGCTCGTGAAATGTTGACTCGTCCACATCGACTAGATGGAATTGTTGTTCATGGCGAAAAGCGTGGTCGTGAAATCGGTTACCCAACTGCAAACCTAGGAAATATTGAAGGCCAAACAATTCCTTCAGATGGCATTTACGCCGGATGGCTTACTGTCGGAATTGATCGTTGGCCCGCTGCGATTTCGATTGGTACAAACCCAACTTTTGAAGGTGTCAGGGGTCGACAAGTTGAAGCCTATGCTTTGGATCAAGTTGATTTAGATCTGTATACAAAGCCAGCAACTATCGAATTTGGTTGGCGCTTACGCGACACCTTGAAATTTGAAGGGCTTGAACCATTGCTGGAACAGATGGCCAAGGATTGTGCCGAGGCCCGTCGATTGACCGAGTTGTAAGCGGGGGATTTACTCCGATTTCATAGAACTCGAGCCTGACTGTTACCCTTGCCCTTCAATCGAGTTAGCGAGTTTCTCGTGAGTCAAACCGAGAAGCCCTCGTGCTCAGTACATAAGGAGAACAAGAAATGGCATTAACACCAGAAGTAAAGAAAGAAATCATTGCTCAGTACGGTTCTACTCCTACTGACACAGGATCACCTGAAGCACAGGTAGCGCTACTTTCAAAGAGAATTGATCAGATCACTGATCACTTGAAGGCTAACCCACATGATCACCACAACCGTCGTGGTCTTTTGTTGTTAGTTGGTCGTCGTCGTCGCATCCTTCAATACCTAGCGAAGACAGATATCAACCGTTACCGCGCGATTATCGAGAAGCTCGGTATTCGCCGCTAATTAAGTAAAACCAATCTGCCGTAGAGCGATGGTCCTCGGTAGTGGTTTCCGCGCTCGTAACTCTTGCGCGTGAACTTCGATCGAAGATTCATTCTCTCGGCAGATTAACAAACTCAACAATTCTGTTGTGTTTTCAATCTACAAAGAGGAGGACCCATGGAGGGTCAAGAGGTTCAGTCAGCCGTTGCAGTTATTGATAACGGAAAATTCGGAAAACGAGAGATTCGTTTTGAAACAGGACGCCTAGCGCGCCAGGCAGCAGGAGCTGCAGCAGTTTATCTAGATGATCAAACAATGATCTTCTCAGCTACAACTGCATCAAAAACACCAAAGG
>JBEINN010000050.1:0-6147 GCA_040378115.1 Candidatus Planktophila sp.
CTTGGTGTGCCTACCTTGAGATTGCGAGCAGACTATCTAGCGATCGTAACAATTGCATTTGCAGAAATTGTTCGACAGGTAGCACGCTCTGCTACCTTCAATGACTCTTTGGGTGGTTCAGATGGAATTACAGGAAAGTTTGGTAAAGAGTTTTTTGATCTGAATCCATTTAAGGGTGGTCTTACAACTCCAATTCTTCGCTTTAATGGAAACGATCTGTGGGTTGTCATCACTGGATGGGTACTTGTAGCGATTATCACCTTCATTATGTGGATTATGGTCAACTCACCATGGGGTCGCGTAATGCGCGCTATCCGTGAAGATGAAGATGCTGTTCGCTCACTAGGTAAGAACGTCTACTTGTATAAAATGCAATCCTTGATCATAGGTGGAGTTATCGGATCTATGGCAGGCTTTGTCTACGCTCTTTCACGACAGTCAGTTCAGCCAGATAACTACGGAACGGCGTTAACTTTCTTTGCCTATACCGTCTTGATTTTGGGTGGAGCAGCACGAGTCTTTGCACCAATCGTCGGTGCCATGATTTTCTGGTTCCTGATTGTTTTCATTGAGCAAATCCTTCGAGAAGGTGTTTCCTCTAACATAATTCCTGACTGGCTAATCGGAGTCAATCAAGTAGGACAGATTCGATTCATGCTTATGGGCCTTGGATTGATGTTGCTCATGATCTTTAGACCACAAGGTATCTTCGGAGATAAGAAGGAGTTGGCACTCGATGCAAGAGCATAACTCCGGCAGAAGTTTTGCCTCAACCGCTGGTCAAACCCCCGGTTCATCTAAGCCAGATCCCATTTTGATTGCTGACAATATTGTTCGCCGTTTTGGAGGATTAACCGCTGTAAATGTTGAACATCTTGAGATTCAGCGCGGTTCAATCACAGCCCTTATTGGTCCAAACGGTGCTGGTAAAACTACTTTCTTCAATCTCCTCACCGGATATGACTCACCAAACTCTGGTACTTGGAGCTTTAATGGCAAGGCGCTCAATGGAATTCCACCACATAAAGTTGCACGTCTTGGAATGGTCAGAACTTTCCAATTAACCAAGGCGCTTTATCGTTTGACTGTTCTAGAAAATATGCTGCTCGGTGCGAAACAGCAAAAGGGAGAATCAGTACTATTCTCTGTTTTCCCTTGGATATGGCGTGCACAAGAAGAAGCGATCCGGGTTAAAGCGGTTTCAATTCTTAAAAACTTTAAGCTGATTGAAAAGCAAGATGATTTTGCAGCAGCTCTTTCAGGTGGCCAAAGAAAACTTCTCGAAATGGCCAGAGCCTTGATGGTAGAGCCCGAAATGGTAATGCTTGATGAGCCAATGGCTGGAGTAAACCCTGCCTTAAAGCAATCGCTTTTGGAGCACATCAAAGAGTTGCGCAATGAAGGCAAAACTGTTCTTTTCGTTGAGCATGATATGGATATGGTTCATGAGATTAGTGATTGGGTCATTGTTATGGCCCAAGGGCAAATTATCGCCGAAGGAACTCCTGCAACCGTTATGGGCAATGCCCAAGTGATTGAGGCTTATCTGGGTGCTCATCACGATGCCGATCTATCAAGTGAAGGGGCATAGGTTATGGATTCAACTGCGAACTCCCCCTTGGTATCTGCAAAGGATTTAGTTGCTGGTTATCTGCCAGGGATCAATATTCTCAATGGATGTAACCTTCACGCCGGTAAGGGAGAGCTTGTCGGAATTATTGGTCCTAATGGCGCAGGTAAGTCAACACTTCTTAAGGCGCTTTTTGGTTTAGTTAAAGTTCGCGAAGGTAATGTCTCCTTGTCTGGTGAAGAGATCACTAACTTGAGAGCAGATCAGTTAGTTGCCAGAGGAATCGGTTTTGTTCCCCAGAGCAACAATGTTTTTCCATCACTTACTATTGAAGAAAACCTTCAGATGGGTGCTTTCCAATCCCCCCGTCAGTTCTCTGATCGCTTTGATTTTGTTGCTGAACTCTTTCCAACTCTTGGGATTAGACGAAAGCAGCGAGCAGGTTCTCTCTCTGGTGGAGAACGTCAAATGGTTGCTATGGGAAGAGCATTGATGATGAATCCATCGGTGCTGCTCTTAGATGAGCCAAGTGCTGGCCTCTCACCTGCTTTACAGGATGAGGTCTTTGTGCGGGTACGTGAGATTAACAAAATCGGTGTCACAGTTATTATGGTCGAACAAAATGCTCGCAGATGTTTACAGATTGTTGATCGAGGATATGTTTTAGATCAAGGAAAGAATGCATACGAAGGAACGGGCAAATCCCTATCCAATGATCCTAAAGTTATTGAGCTTTACCTTGGCACATTAGCCAAGAAATAAAATCTTCTTTTCGAAAACTCTCTGTATCAAGAGATAATAATTTTGACATAAGAATGGCCCGCCGGATAACCGGCGGGCCATTCTTACTACTTATTGAGCTACTTACTCGCCCGCTGGCACATCACCAGAGATGAACTCTGCTGGAAGTGCTACGTACTTGTCGTTAGCTTCGTATACATACACACCCATTGTTGCGTATGAAGGATCGCCATTGTCAGCGAACTCGATTGGACCAGATACACCGTCATAGTCGATGTCTACTCCATCCTTGATCAGAGCCTTGCAATCAGCAAAGGTTGTGCACTTTGTGCCACCCTTTGAAACAGAAACTAGGTTGTCACGGATTGTCTTTCCATCCGTTGCTCCACCCTGCTCTGCAGCAAGTGCGATCAAGATAACTGCGTCGTATGACTCAGCAGCGTATGAGTAATCAGTAAGAGCTGGGTCTACTGAAAGTAGGCGCTTCTGAAGATCTCCAGTAGCCAAAACTCCAGGAAGTGTTCCCTTAACGCCCTTCATGATTCCTGCAGGTAGATCCTTGTAAGCACCGCTTGAAAGGTTTCCATCTACTAGGTATGTCTTAACCTTGTTAGGTCCGATTCCCTGCTTGATTAGCTCAGTGAAAATCTTCGCTGTCTCATCAAAACCGATGATCGCGATTGCATCTGGCTTTGCAGCCTTTGCCTTTGCAACATCAGCAGAGAAGTCTGAAGCCTGTGGGTTGTAAACAATGTTTGTTGATGTTCCGGTAAATGCAGCCATTGCGTACTTAGCAAGACCATTTCCGTATGCATCATCAAGGTTTAGGATTGCGACATTCTTTGCGCCTTCCTTGGCCATCAACTGACCAAGAACTGCTCCCTGGAAAGTATCTGAAGGAGCTGAACGGAAGTAGTAACCGTCATCTGCATAGTTTGTGAAATCTGGTGATGTGTTTGCTGGTGAGAAGTGGACGATTCCAGCGCCAGCAATCTTATCGATTACTGTGAATGAAACTCCAGATGATGCTGCACCAACAATTGCACTTACGCCTGCTGAGATATGTGAGTCAGCAGTCTGTTGTGCGATGTCAGTACTTGTATCTCCTGAGTCGCCACGAATGTGCTCAATGTTTTCTCCAAGAACTCCACCTGCGGCGTTGATATCAGCAACAGCTAGATCAACTCCTGCAAACTCTGGTGGCCCAAGGAATGCAAGGCTTCCTGTCTCAGGCAATAAAGAACCAATCTTTAGAGGACCAGATGCTGTTCCTCCTCCACCGCAACCAGCAAGTACCAAGCTGGTTACTGCAGCAGCAACCAGGATGGCTGCTTTGTTGAATTTCTGCATTTTTTCTCCTTTAGTAAGTTACATTTTCAAAGATATCTAGATGATCTTCAAAAAGGTTGTTCGAAGTGTAACTATTGCCTTTGGATAGGTAAATACTTTTCTGGGAGAGATTTGAGAGCCAAATCAGGCCAAATCCAGGAACATCGACCTGGCCTTTCAGGCTTACTTATCGGGTACCGCGCTGGGGTTAACTACCGCCTCAGCGACCTCTTTCATGGTTAATCGGCGGTCCATAGCCGCCCTTTGAATCCACGAGAAGGCCTCGGGCTCTGAAAGGTTGAGCGCTTTCATTAACAATCCTTTTGCCCGATCAATCAACTTTCGTGTCTCTAGTCGATCATGCAGATCAGCAACTTCGGTAGCTAAAGATTTCATTTGCAGATGCCTACTGATCGCGATTTCAATCGCTGGCATCAAGTCTCCAATAGTAAATGGCTTAACGACGTATGCCATTACTCCTGCATCACGAGCTCGATCTACCAGCTCCTTTTGCGAGTATGCGGTCAGCATTAAAACTGGGGCTATCTCGATGATTTTTTCTGCAGCTGAAATTCCATCGAGGACCGGCATCTTTACATCAAGAATTGCTAAATCTGGAGTGTGTTCAATAGCTAGATCAATTGCTTCTTGGCCATTTGTTGCCTGAGCCACCACTTCGTAACCCGCCGTTTGTAACATTTCAACGAGATCCATACGGATTAGGGTTTCATCCTCCGCGACCAGAATACGAACTGTCATGTCCAAATTCTCCTCTCAGGATGGGTGAACGTTAATGTCACCTTTGAAAAACGATGTGCCCCGAGTCGGATTCGAACCGACACTATGCAGTGTTTGAGACTGCCCTCTCTACCGTTGGAGTACCGAGGCCCTTACTGAAGCAATCTTAGCGGTAGGCAGCAACTACTCCGCCAACGGCATCTCCTACAACATGGACACGCATTGCATTGGTCGAACCAGGAATTCCGGGAGGCGATCCCGCAACGATAACTACATTTTCGCCTACTTGAGCGCGACCTGACTCAATTAACAAAGTATCTGCCTGCTTCACCATCTCATCAGTGTGCTTCACCATTGGAGTTACCTCTGGCTCAACACCCCAAGACAATGCCAAGCGGTTATAAGTTCCAACTTCTGGAGTAAATGCAACAATAGGAATTGGTGAACGCAGTCGTGCCATTCGGCGTGCAGAGTCTCCTGATTGAGTGAAAGTCACCAAATACTTGGCACCAACAATTGCGCCCACTTCAGCTGCTGCACGGGTAATTGCGCCACCTTTTGTCTTTGGGGTCGTGCGCAGGGCACGAATCATTTCGAAGCCGCCTTCTTCGGTACGGGCGATGATGCGGGCCATTGTTGCGACCGCTTCAATAGCAAAAGTACCAACAGAAGTTTCTCCCGACAACATCAGGGCATCTGCGCCATCGAGGACCGCATTGGCGCAATCTGTCGCTTCGGCGCGAGTAGGTGAAGAGTTTGTGATCATCGAATCAAGCATCTGTGTTGCAACGATAACTGGCTTGGCCGCTTCACGGGCTAATTCAATACAACGCTTCTGAACTAGTGGCACCTCCTCGATTGGCATTTCTACTCCAAGATCACCACGTGCAACCATAATGCCATCAAAGGCAGCAACGATCTCTTCCAGGTTCTCAACCGCTTGCGGCTTTTCAATTTTTGCAATGACTGGAATGCGGAAACCAATCTCGTCCATAATTGCGTGAACATCCTTGATATCGGCAGCGTTTCTAACAAAAGACAGTGCAATGAAATCTGCACCCGCTTTCATTCCCCAACGCAGATCTTCTTTATCTTTTTCTGAAAGTGCTGGAACTGAAACCGCTACTCCTGGCAAGTTAATACCTTTGCTGTTGCTTACTGCTCCTGGCTGAATAACTTTAGTGACAACATCGTTGCCTTTAACTTCTAAAACTTCAACAGTTACCTTTCCATCATCAATCAGGATTCGATCTCCTGGTTTGCAATCCCCTGGCAAACCTTTGTAAGTGGTACCAACACGATCCTTGGTACCTTCAACTTCATCTGTTGTGATTGTGAAAATGTCGCCACGCTCTAATTCATGTGGACCATTTGCAAAACGAGCAAGACGAATTTTTGGACCTTGAAGGTCAACTAGAATTGCGATTGGCTTTCCCGCAGCCTTGGCTGCCTCACGCACACGGTCCAGACGGCTTTGGTGCTCTTCATAACCACCATGTGAAAGGTTCAAGCGCGCCATGTTCATTCCCGCATCGATGAGCTCTTTCACTTTTTCGGCGGATTCAACGGCAGGACCCATCGTGCACACAATCTTCGCTCTACGCATGTCTCTACCTTAAACCATTAGCGGACGGTCAGTTGGCGCTATCGGTGAAGGAAGTTGGGTACGTCCCGTGAGATATCTATCAACTTCTGCCGCTGCGCTTCGACCTTCGGCAATAGCCCACACGATCAATGACTGACCACGTCCAGCATCACCTGCTACGAAA
>JBEINN010000033.1:0-7522 GCA_040378115.1 Candidatus Planktophila sp.
ACTCGCTGCCATGCGATCTAGCCACCAGACAAGCATTTGCTGACTTTGGTAACGCATCGCAATTGCAAAGGGAACAATCTCTTTTGTATTTGGCTTAGGACGTGGACCCAAATCGGTGATCTCTGGTTCAACAACTTTGGCCGCTCCTGCATCAACAGCTGGAACCGTTAACAATTTTGTGCGGGTTGCTACGACACCATCTGCCAAGGCTTTTGTGTATTCACCTGGACGCGGACCAAAGCCAAAGCGATGCAATAAACGGGAGGTCTCTAACCTCTGCAAATTCATGAGATGAGAGTAAACCCGCTTTTGCATAGCGGTACAGTTTCCCCATGAATTCAAGCCAAACTCTCAGGGAACAGATTCTTACCAAAGCGGTTGTACACGGCAAAGTCATTCTCTCAAGCGGAAAAGAAGCCGATTACTACGTCGATCTTCGCCGCGTAACGCTGGATTCAGTAGCAGCCCCACTTGTTGGCCAAGTGATGCTGGATCTAACCAAAGATCTTGATTACGAAGCGGTGGGCGGTTTAACTCTTGGCGCAGATCCTGTTGCAACAGCAATGATGCATGTTGCAGCTAGCCAAGGAAGAAAGATCGATTCATTTGTTGTTCGCAAAGCAGAAAAAGCACATGGCCTACAACGTCGCATCGAAGGTCCAGATGTAAAGGGCAAGCGAGTTTTGGCAGTTGAAGACACATCAACTACTGGTGGTTCAGTGCTAACCGCAGTCGAAGCTCTTGTTGAAGCCGGCGCAATAGTTGTTGGCGTTGCAGTAATTGTCGAACGCGGTGCAGAGCCAAAGATTAAAGAGGCAGGGTATGAATACCGCGCCGCTTATCAGTTATCTGATTTAGGTCTGTAACGCTTTGATTGGCGCTCTTTAAAGATTTCAAGCGCTAACGGAATCGAAGTACCGATAACAATCAGGGTAACTATTCCGACAATAAAGTAATTGCCGTTTTCTTCAAACAAATCGCCCAAAAAGTAACCAATTCCCATGGCAACTTGAGTCCAAATAATTGCACCGATTGCATTCCAGGTTGAGAAAAGTTTGCGGTCTAAATTAGCAACACCACACACAGGATTAATCAAGGTTCGCGCAAAAGGAATAAAGCGACCAAAAACCAAAGCTTTACGTGGTCCGTACTTACCCAACCATTTTTCAATTTTCGCAACCATCTTTTGATTAAAGAATCTGCTGTCTGGGCGATCAAAAAACGCTCGGCCATATTTTTTGCCAAACCAATAACCAACTTCGCCACCAACGATTGCTGCAATTGGTGCCAAGGTAAACAAAAGTGGAGTTGAAAGCTTGGCATCCCCCAGCGCTGCTGCACCTGACCCAGATGCTGCGATACCTGCTAAGAAGACAACTTCGCCGCCAGGGAAAACTAGACCAATTAATAGTCCAGTTTCCATGAAGATGATGCCTAGAACGCCGACCAGTCCAAGAGTAGAAATGACCGAATTAGCATCTATGAGGTTCATACATCCGAGGTTATCCGCAAAAGGTTCTGCAAGTGCTTAACAGTTTGGTAACAAGTGCGTGTTTGCTCATAAACCCCTTGCTTAAAGGTGATTCACCCCATACCTTTCGATCAATAGATCCACGTTAATCGATTAACGTGGGGAGAAACAGGAATATGGCCAAAACCTTGAAGGATGTTGCAGTAGCGGCGGGCGTCAGCTCGGCTACGGTTTCGCTTGTCCTAAATGGCCGTACAGATGGTCGCGTTTCTGCTGATCTAACTAGCCGCGTCGAAGAGGCTGCTTATCGTCTGAACTATCGTCCAAATTTAGTGGCACGTAGCTTACGAACTCAGGTCTCAAAAACTCTAGGTTTAATCTCAAATGATGTAGCGACCTCTCCTTTTGCTGGCGCTATGTTGGCGGGAGCTAAAGATGTTTCTTGGGCTCAAGGTTGGCTGTTGTTTCTTGTTGATACAAATGATGACAAGGAAATGGAAGAAGCAGCAACACGCTCTCTAATTCAGCGCAATGTTGACGGATTTATCTATGCAGCCATGTACCACCAAGAAATTGAAGCACCTAAATTCTTTAAGGGACAAAAATTAGTTTTACTTGACTGCGTTGATTCACAAAACCGATATGACTCAGTTGTACCTCAAGAATACGAAGGCGCAGCAGGGGCTGTGGAGCACTTAGTTTCGCAAGGGCACACAAAAATTTCTCACATAACAACAAACGAAAAAACAATTGCAGCAAATGAGCGCAGACGCGCATACAAAGATGTTTTGAAAAAGCATAAAATTGAAATCAATCCAAACTTCTTCATAACCACAGAGGGCTCAAATTCAATTGACGGTTATAACGCGACAAAAAAACTCTTAGAGAATTCAGAGATCCCTACAGCAATTTTTTGCTACACGGATCGTATTGCGATGGGCGCATACGAAGCGATCGCTGAAGCAGGGCTTTCTATCCCAAAGGACATCTCGGTAGTTGGCTTCGATAATCAATTAAACATTGCAGATGCATTACGTCCTGCACTGACAACAGTTCAATTACCTCATTATGAAATGGGTGTATGGGCTGCTGAAAGATTGCTTCACGCAATCGACCCTGAGAATTCCGAGCAACAAAAACCGGTGCATGTGCAAATTGCATGTCCATTGGTAATTAGAAACTCGGTAGCTCCTCCTAGGAAATAAATCCTAAGAGGAGCACCACATGAGATGGACCCTCATGTTGTGACTTTCAAATTGGAAGTCACGCCACAAAGAAAGGTAAACCTATGAAAACCAAGTGGCGCATCAGTTTAACAGCGGCAGTTGCCGTCGTTGGACTACTCGCTCCCGTGACTGTTTCAGCTGCAAATGCTGCGCCAGTTGAGATTCCGTTGTGGACACACAACGGTGGAAATGTGGCAGAACTTGCCAACGTAAATCTTGTCGTTAAGGACTTCAACGCATCACAAAAGAAGTTCAAGGTAGTAGTTAAGGCATTCCCACAGAGCAACTACAACGATGCAATTGTTGCCTCAGCAGCAGCTAATCGTTTGCCTTGTATCATGGATACAGATGCACCTGTTGTCCCATCATGGGTTTATGCAGGCTACTTGAGCCCACTAACAGTGGATAAGAAAATCACTGACAAGCTACAAACTTCTGTTAAGGGATTCCAAAACGGAAAACTGTACTCAGTAGGGTTGTACGATGCAGCAATTGCTTTGCTAGCACGTAAGTCAATTCTCGCGAGAGATGGAATGCGTACACCAACTGCTGCAAAGCCATGGACACTTGCAGAATTCAATGAGGCACTTGCCAAGGCAAAGGCATCAGGAAAGCATGATTTTGCACTTTCTCTTGGAACAGGTTGGGATGGTGAGTGGTACCCATACGGTTTCTCACCTCTTCTACAATCATTTGGTGGAGATCTAATCAACCGCAAGACTCTCAGGACAGCAGAAGGTTCTCTAAACGGATCAGCTGCACTTGCTTGGGGTAAGTGGTTCCAAAACATCTTCACAACTGGTCTTGCTCCTAAAAAGGAAACAGCAGATCAGCGCGATAATGGCTTCACTACTGGAAAGATTGCTTACCAGTGGAATGGTTCATGGGCTGCAGCTAGCGCCGCAAAGGAATTAGGCGATGACTTCATTGCCCTTCCACCTCCAAACCTAGGAACTAAGGCATACATCGGTGGCGGATCTTGGCAGTGGGCTGTTTCAAGCACATGTGCCAACAAAGCTGGCGCAAATGCTTGGATTCAGTACGCATTACAAACCAAGTACCTAACAAAGTTTGCTGATGATCTTTTCAACCTCCCAATTACAGCTGATGCAACTAAGGCATCAAAGGTGTTTGGTCCAGGTTCTAAGTACTCAGCCTTTGCGACCTATTCAGCAACATTCGCACTGATCCGCCCAGCAACTCCTGCTTACCCAGTGATTGCAAAGATCTACGAGACTGCTACGAAGGACATCATTAACGGTGCCGACGTACAAAAGACTCTGGATAGTGCAGTGGATCAGATCGATAAGAACCTAAAGGACAACTACTACTACGTAAAGAAGAAGTAGTTCTTAACGCTGCTTAATGCAGCGGTCCTAGGACAGAAGTGAAGACCTCAAGGGGGTCTGGTGTGGTCGTCGGTAAAACGGCGACCACACCGCAACCCACACTAATTTTGAAAGGCGGCGCTCAATGCAATTGAAGAGTAAAAAGCAGAACGCTGCGAAGAGAGCCGAAAATAGGACTGCCCGATGGCTCGCTGCACCAGGCCTAATTTTAATCGGTATTTTTACGATTATTCCAATAACGCTTGCATTAACTTTAGGATTTACAAATGCCCAACTGTTAGCTCCTACTAATCCTGACTTCACAGGATTAAACAACTTCAAAACTTTATTGGGCGTGTCTGCCGTGACACTCAATGCAGAAAAGAATGCTGACGGAAGTTGTGTGAAGGATGAAACAGGTGCAATTGCCTACGAACCGCTGCGCCCGCTAACACGTGATGATAGCCCGCGTAAGGATTTGCGGGGTAAATCTGAGTTTAAGAGAGTATTTGCAAATGAAGAAGATTGCTCAATAAAAGTTATTGTTGCTGGCGATCCAGTTTTTTGGCGCTCTCTAACTAATACATTCTTTTTTGCTTTAATTGTCGTTCCAGTGCAAGCAGGGCTTGCCTTGATACTTGCACTTCTTGTTAATCAGCGACTAAAAGGCCGTAATTTCTTCAGAACGGTTTACTTTATTCCGACACTCTCTAGCATGGTTGTGATTTCCATGTTATGGCGATTCATGTATCAACAAGATGGCTTATTCAATAAATCAATTGCTAACTTTTTCCCCGGGTACGTCCCAATAGATTGGTTGGGCAATCCAAAAACTGCGATGCCAGCAATTATTGTTTTATCAATTTGGCAAGCAGTCGGGTATCACATGATTATTTGGTTAGGTGGATTACAAACGATTCCTGCCGAACTATATGAAGCTGTTCGTATGGATGGTGCAAATAAGTGGGATGAATTTAGGCACATCACAATCCCAGGTCTTCGCCACACTTTTGTATTCATCTTGATAACAATCACAATTGCGGCACTTGGTCTATTTGTTCAAATCAACGTATTGACCCAGGGTGGGCCTTTGGATTCCACTTCCACCTTAGTGTTTCAGTCATTCACTCGCGGTTACCAGCGTCAAGAGATCGCTTATGGCTCAGCAATCTCCTTTGTTTTCTTCATATTGGTACTAGTTATCGCGTTAATTCAACGTTCTATGACAAAGAAACTGGACACATGAAAATTAACATCGGAAGAATTGTCAGCTATTTCGCCGCCATAATTTTTACTGTAATTTTTGCTTTCCCCCTTGTTTTCATGGTGATGTCTAGCTTGAAGCCTGACTTCAACCTTCTGCAAGATGTTGGCACAGTGCGTTCATTTTTGCCTGTGGGTCCGATTTCTTTTGATAACTATGTTGGAGTCTACGATCGCATTCCATTATTACGATTTATCTTTAACTCCCTTCTAGTTTCAACAATTACCGTAGTGCTTGGGTTGTTTGTAAACAGCATGCTGGGATTTGCATTAGCACGCATGGAATTCCGAGGTAAAAACATAGTTTTTGCCGTGATTATTTCTACGCTGATTTTGCCTTTTGAAGTGCTAGCAATTCCACTTCTCTATTTAATGGTGAAAGCACCTTGGGTCAGTTTTGACGGGGGCTTTCAAATCACACAGGGAATATTTAACAACTATCAAGTTCAGATTTTGCCATTTATTGCTAACGCGGTCTCTGTTTTCTTGTTTATGCAGTACTTCAAATCACTTCCAAAAGAACTGGACGAGGCCGCATTAGTTGATGGGGCATCATGGTTCATGATTTATAGAAAGATCGCTATGCCACTTGCTGGCCCAGCTATTGGAACGGTTTCAGTTCTTACATTTCTACCAATGTGGAACTCATATATTTGGCCTGTAATGACAGTGCAAGATGAGCAGTTCCGACCGATTATGATTGGTTTGCAATACTTCTATGTGAATTTTAGTACAGCATGGGGGCAGATCATGGCCTACCTAACTATTCTGACAATTCCAGTTGTAATTCTGTTTTTGTCCATGCAACGTTTCTTTGTTAACAGTATTGCCACTACAGGAATTAAGGGTTGATGTGAATTTTGAAGAATCGGACAGAGAATATCGTCCAAAATTCCACTTTACCCCTGCTAAGAATTGGATGAATGATCCCAATGGCTTGGTGTGGCATAAGGGTGAATACCACCTATTTTTTCAGCACAATCCTTTCGGTCGAGACTGGGGCCACATGTCTTGGGGTCATGCCGTCTCTAAAGATTTGGTTAATTGGGAAGAACTTTCAGTTGCAATTCCAGAAGGTGAGGATGGTGCGATTTTTTCTGGCAGTGCTGTAAGTGTTGGCGATGAAATTATTGCAATCTACACACGCGATAAAGATAAAGTGCAGTCACAATGCATTGCCACAAGCACAGATAATGGTCGGACATTCAAAAAGTATGAAGCTAACCCCGTTCTTGATTTAGGGATGGAACATTTCCGTGATCCTAAGGTTTTCCGCTTCCAAGATAATTGGATAATGGCGGTTGTAAAGGCACATGAACATCTGGTGAGTTTTTATTCATCAACTGATTTAGTTGATTGGACCTTTCTTTCTGATTTTGGAAAAGTTGGAGCTACTGGTGGACAATGGGAATGTCCAGATTTTTTCCCGCTCTCAATTGATGGTGAGCAAGTATGGGTTCTAATTGTTTCATTAAGTCCCGGAGGAATTAAGAATACTTCTGGCACTCAATACTTTATTGGTGATTTCGATGGAACTACCTTTGAACCACGATACTCAACGAAAGAACCGCGTTGGCTCGATTACGGTAGCCACAACTATGCAGGCGTAACATTTAACAACGAGCCGAATAATGAGAGAATTTTTATCGGTTGGATGAACAGTTGGCAAAAACAAGTACATGCCGAAACATCTTGGACTGGTGCCATGACGGTCCCACGAAAATTGGGATTGCTAAAATCAAATGGTGAAATTGTGTTAACACAACACCCCGTGTGTGATGCCATATACGAACTCAAGATGAATGCACCAACATCTGGATCAGTTGGATTACAAGGATTTGTGAAACTCGGTTACAACGCAGATACCAAAACAGTTTTTGTCGACGACTATGAAGCGCCCTATGAGATCACAGATGGGCAATTGCATCTAAAAATCGTGGTCGATCGTTCCTCGGTGGAGCTCTTCACCGGAGATGGGACGAGAGTGATCACCATGTCTGTTTTCCCCCCAATTGGAACCTCTCGGGATTTAGCTTTGTTTTAAATTGAAAGGGGCGTAGCCGGTCCTGAGCCCGAAATAGCCTCAAAGTGCTGCAATAGATATGTATGAATTTGCCCGATTCGGGGTATCTGCGCTTACACTTCGACAGTCTCGCGCCTGACCCTTCGATTAGGGCGCCACGAACTCCAACGGAGGAGAACCTATGCGTGCTTCAAGCACCGTATCACTGGTC
>JBEINN010000013.1:0-11169 GCA_040378115.1 Candidatus Planktophila sp.
TCTGCAACATCTAGTTCTTTAGCAAATTGTTGGGCAAAAGCTTGGGTTCTGGAGTAACGATGAGGTTGGAAAATCACAATCAATCGGCCAGCATCTGCAAAACGACGTGCAGCTTCAAGAGTGACGTGAATTTCAGTTGGATGATGTCCATAATCATCGATTACTCGGATTCCGTGAACCGTTCCCTTTACTTCAAACCTGCGCCCAGTCCCCCTGAAATTACCCAATCCAGTCAATAACTCTGCCGGCGCAAATGCAAGTTTCAAACCTGTTGCCAGAACGCCTGCGGCATTTAACAGATTGTGGTGGCCAGGTACTTGAAGTTCGATATGACCAACACTCTTACCCTTCCAAATAGCCCGTGCGCGAGAGCCCATCGTTAGAAGTTCAATCTGATCAAGGTGTAAATCCGCGGTTTCATTGACTCCGTAGGAAATGAGTTCGATCGAACGGGTGCTCTGTGCAAGTGCAACTGCGCCAGCATCATCTGCGCAATAAGTAAGGAATCCGCCTGCTTGAATGGTTGCGGCAAAATCTCTGAAAGCTTGCGCAACAGATTCTGCGGTTTCAAAAAAATCAACATGATCATGTTCAACATTTGTAACTATGGCAGCAAACGGGTGGTATTCGATGAAGGAACCATCTGATTCATCTGCTTCAGCAACAAAAATTTCACCGGTTCCACGGTGCGCATTAGACCCCGAAGCGGTGATAGTTCCACCAATAGCAAAAGATGGATCCGCACCACATGCTTGCAATGCAACGGCTAGCATCGAAGAAGTAGTTGTCTTGCCATGTGTTCCAGCAACGGCCACGCTCTTTGATTCAGACATCAAT
Organism: Candidatus Planktophila sp.; assembly: GCA_040378115.1. GTDB lineage: Bacteria > Actinomycetota > Actinomycetes > Nanopelagicales > Nanopelagicaceae > Planktophila. Next base: position 838 of record JBEINN010000013.1, read on the forward strand.
ATCGATAAAGCTGCCGCCCGAGTCAAGATAGGAAGTTTTAATTCCTGGGCACGTAAGCGTTCCGAATTGGAATCGGCGATGGCGTTCGAGTAGACAACAAGATCAGCGCCATCCACATTTTCCGCCAGGTGGGATGTTGAAACGCTCGCACCAAGTGCCGACAGGGCTGTTACAACTGATGAGTCTTTAGCATCAGAACCACTAACGATGATTCCGTGAGACAGAGCGATTCGCGCAAGGCCGCTCATACCCGCTCCACCAATTCCGATGAAATGGACCCGCTTGCCAATAAGTGAGGCTAATTGTGGGTTCATGATTTCAATGCAAATTCTGTAAGTGCCACTATCTTTTGCGCAGCATCGAGATCCTGATCATCTCCATTAATTGGAGCGTGTACCGCAGCCTTTAACAATCTATCAATTTGAGCCTCAATGAAGTTAGAAGTAAATTCTTTTTGAGTAATGATTTCGGCCCGACCATCAGCTACCAAAGATGCAGCGTTTACGAACTGCTCTCCATTTCCTATTGGTAGCGGCACGAAAAGAGCGTATCGACCTAAAGCCCTAAATTCGCTGCAGGTCACCGCACCGCTTCTGGCAATAATCACATCAGCGGCCAAGTAGGCATCTGCCATCGCATCAACGTATGCAACTGGCTTGTAACCCCCTTGCGAATGTGGCAGTGCGTTGAGCTTTCCAACTGAATGAAGTACTGAAATGCCTTTGTGATTAAAGGTGGAAACGCTATTAGTAACAACGTCATTTATTGCAAGAGATCCTTGGGACCCTCCCATGATGAAAACAAGTGGGACATCTGCAGGAAAACCCAACCGCAACTTTGCAGCTGTTCGAGCGTTCGCCCAATTTGACGCCGAAGCAACACATGCAGTGGCGACATCAGAGCGAAGTGGCAAACCTGCAAGTAGCGCATATGAAAACTTTCCTTGGTCGACTGGGTGAGCCACTGCTAGATGGGATGTAAAGGATGCACCTAAGCGATTAGCCCAGCCTGGTTTTGCATTGGCTTCATGGATAACAATCGGTGTGCGAGACAGTGCGGCAGCTAAATAAGCAGGCGCGCTGACATAACCGCCAAAGCCAACTAGAACATCAGCGCTCTTGACGACCTTGAATGATGAGACAACGGAAGAAATCAAATCAAATGGGATTCGCAGCCACGAAACAGAGGGAGTTCTGGAGATTGCGACTTTAGGGATAAGTCGAAGTTCAAACCCAGCTGCTGGCACAAGGGTATTTTCAAGTCCGCTCTTAGTGCCAAGAAAAATGCACTTATCTGAGGGATTAGTTTTCATCCATTGACGTGCGACAACAAGTGCGGGCTCTATGTGTCCTGCGGTGCCTCCACCAGCAAGAACTACCGTAGCCATTTAATTCCCGTCTCTTGTAATCCTTTATAGATTACTGGGTCTCTGCGCGCTGCACCTAAAACAAAGCCGATTCCCATGTATGTCGCAATCAGCGCAGAACCACCGTATGAAACAAGTGGCAATGTCACACCGACCACGGGCAAGACACTTATTGCAGAACCGATGTTCAGAACTGTTTGAATCGCAAACCAACAACCCAAACCTGCACAAACATAACGAACCATTGGATCACCGGCACGTAATGCTAATTTGAAGATTGAAAAAAGTAGCACCGCCAATAAAAGCAGAGTTGCTAAAGTTCCAAACAATCCGAGCTCTTCGCCAATTACTGCAAAGATAAAGTCGGTGTGTGCTTCAGCAAGGTTTCCCCATTTTTGGCGGCTTGCACCAAGGCCCACTCCGAAAAGTCCACCACTGGCAAGGCCGAGCAAGCTATGTGCTGGTTGCCACCCTGAAAATTTGTATTGATCTTCAGCAAATGGATTGAGGAATACCGCAAAACGTTCCACGCGGTGAGGAGCCGTCAAAATAAAGACTGCAATTGCTGCTAAACCAGCAGCGACTACAGCTCCAAATGCACCTAAGCGCAGACCCGAAACCCACAGCAATCCCGCCAAGATAAAGGCAAATACTGAGGCTGTACCTAAGTCGCGACCTGCCATTACCAAAATCATGCATAGCAAGAACGCTGGTCCAATCAAAACAACCACATTGCTGTAAATCGCCCCAGCACGTTCTCGAGTTGCGAGCATGTGTCCGGCCCACAAAATCATTAAGAACTTTGCGACTTCGCTGGGTTGAACATCGACAAACCCAAGACTAATCCAGTTGTGATTTCCCTTTACGCTCTTTCCTATAAGTTGAACCAGCACCAAGAGAACAACTGAAATCAATACACCAAACCGGGCAATAACTTTCCACTGACGAAGTGATAAGCGTGAAAGCACCCAAGCCATCGGTAATGAGAGAAGTAGAAAAAGAATCTGGCGGATAACGACTCCGTAGGTTGTGCCGCGAGAACCCAATGAATAAATCGATGAGGCTGAAAAAACCATAATGAGTCCCAAGAGACTCAAAGCTAAAGTGCTACCCAAAAGCATGTAATAGAGATTCACCGGCTTGGTAAAAATGGTTTCCTCACGCTTCATGCGCAATCACCTTTCGAACCGCTGCCGCAAATCTATCTCCGCGATCTGCATATGAAATAAATTGGTCCATTGATGCACATGCTGGTGCCAACAAAACCGCATCCCCAGACACTGCATGCTTTGATGCTGCACTAACAACAGATTCCATTAATGAATTGGATTCTCCCCCGCGTGTGTAATCGCTAGGGACATCAATAAGAATTCTCGGAATTGTAGGCGCGTACTTGATGAAAGCGGACTCTATGAGTCCACGATCTTCACCCACAAGAATTGCTGCTTTAATTCTTGGTGCACATCTTTCAATAAGTGAATCCATATCTGCACCCTTTGCTAATCCGCCGGCAATCCAGACCACTGAAAGGTGGGACATTAATGAGGCTGCCGTGGCATGCGGGTTAGTTGCTTTGGAGTCATTAACCCAGGTAATTCCCTCTGCCTCGTGAATTACTTCAATGCGGTGGCGACCTGGACGAAAAGCTTGCAGCGCTTTTTGAATATCCTCGTGTGAGACATTGATGGCGCGGGCTAAACCTGCTGCCGCAAGCGCGTTAGAAACATTGTGCGGAACTGTTGGAACGATGTCAGCTAATTCGCAAATCATTGATGCTTGCTGTGGATCAGCTACAAATGCGCGGTCAACGAGCAGTTCTTCGACAACTCCTATTTCACCCGGAGCAGGTGTATCTACAGAAAAGAAAACTTTGCGTCCGCTAAAGCGGTTGGCACGTGTTGTCACCGCGCCATCATCACCGTTTAGTATCGCAATTTCAGCTCGATCCAGAATCGAGAACTTTGCATCCGCATAAGCCTCAAAGGTGCCGTGCCAATCTAAGTGATCATCCGCAATATTGAGAATTGCTGCAGCTTGAAACTGCGCCTGTCGAGCCCAATGAAGTTGAAAGCTTGATAGCTCTAAGACTAAAACTTCATAGGCATCATCTCGATCAACTGCATCAATAACAGTGTCACCAACATTGCCGCATGCCGTTGCCTTGATTCCCGCCGCCTTCAAAATCGCTGCGGTCATTTCAACTGTAGTTGTCTTGCCATTAGTACCAGTTACTGCAATCCACTTTTGGCTTGGCGCACGCAAGGAACGTACTTTCCAAGCAATATCGATTTCATTGAAAAGTTCAAGCGAGCTGTTAAGAATCTTTACCACCAAGGGATGGTTCTGGCGCCAGCCTGGTGAAATCACTGCGGCATCAAAGTTTTCTAAAACAACCTCTTCTGGCTTTAGTACTCCAGTTGAATTGTCATCAGTAAGTTTCACCTTTGCGCCTTGCGAAGTCAGGAAACGAGCAACGGAATTTCCCGTTACTCCAGCGCCTAAAACCAGAATATTTCTATTAGCAAAGTCGGTAGACATGAATTACTTGACGACCCATTGCGCGTAAAAAAGTCCAAGACCAATCGCTACGCACAATCCAGCAATGATCCAGAAGCGAATGACGACAGTAATTTGAGCCCAACCAATTAATTCGAAGTGGTGATGCAGAGGTGCCATTTTGAAAACGCGCTTTCCGCCGCTCATCTTGAAGTATGCGGTTTGGATCAATACAGACATAGTGATGATTACAAAGAGCCCGCCAAGTGGAATAAGCAGCAGTTCTACCCGCAAAGTTGCTGCTAATCCTGCAATCGCACCACCTAGAGCAAGAGATCCTGTGTCTCCCATAAAGATCTTGGCTGGCGGAGTGTTCCACCAAAGGAAACCTGTGCAACCTCCGGCAAATGCTGCTGCGAGGACTGCCAGGTCAAGCGGATCACGAACTGCATAACAACCTGCAGCTGCATTGAGTGCACAGCTTTGACCAAACTCCCATACCCCAATCAAAACAAAAGCCAAGAATGTCATTATCGATGCACCTGTTGCTAAGCCATCGAGACCATCTGTCAGATTAACTCCGTTACTTGCCGACATCACCATCACAATAATGAAAATGACTACCAGGGCTGGTCCTAAGTAAATTGCGGTTTCGCGAACACCAGAAAGGTATTCAGAGACAGGAGTCAACGAATCCTGATCAGCAAATTGCAGGCCAAGGTAACCAAAGACACCTGCAAAAATTGCCTGTCCCAGTAGCTTGTAGCGCCCAGGTAAACCTCGTGAATTTTGGCGAGAGACTTTAAGCCAATCATCAAGAAAACCAATAAAACCTAAAGCAACTACTAATCCAATTACTAAAAGCGCTGATGCAGTTACTGCATTTCCTGTAACAAGGTGTGCGAATAAGTATCCAAGGATTGCCGCAAGGATAAAAATGATTCCGCCCATAGTTGGCGTCCCGTGCTTTATGTGGTGACTGCTCGGACCATCTTCACGAATAATCTGTCCGTAACCTTTACGAGCAAGAGCACCAATCAGGACACGTGTACCGAAGATAGAAAAGATGAGGGCGAAAGCACCTGCAATAAGGATCTGTCTCAACTTTCAACTCCGCTCTTGTCTAACCACAGGCTCTCTAACTTTTGAGCCAGTACTTCGAAACCTTCTGAACGTGATGCTTTTACTAGAACCACATCTCCTGCAGAGAAATGATCTGTCATCGATAGACATTCATCAATACTGGCGTAGTGATGAACAAGTGTTCCGCCTAGTGAATCTCCATACTCCGGAGCCGCAATTGCCACGAGATGATCGATTCCGAGCTCCTGAGCAAGGGTGCCAATCCCAGCGTGATGTGCGGGGCTTGACTCGCCGAGTTCATGCATTTTTCCGAGGAATGCCCAGGATTGACCGCCTCGTTCCTGCGCAAAAAGAACAAGAGATCGCAAAGCTGCCGACATGGATTCTGGGTTAGCGTTGTAAGCATCATTGATCAATAACAGGCCGAAAAGATCATGAACTTCCATCCGCCATTTACTGGAGTTTTCGGCGGTTGATAAGGAACTAGCAATTAACTCGATGGGGAGTTCAAGTGCTGTGCCTACTGCTGCTACGGCTAAAGCGTTGGCAATGTGGTGTTCGCCAACCAATCTCATTCCGACCGCATCACGGCCTGCAGGAGTCACTAAATCAAAGTGAGGTCGACCTTCGCGGATTTCGATTTCAGTTGCACGAATTTCACAACCTGCACCAAATTTGATTGTTCGACCAGAATGTAACGAGGCCATTGCTGGGGTGTAGGAATCATAATTTCCAAGAATTGCGATGCCGTCACCATTCAATCCTTGAATGAGCTCGGATTTAGTGTGGGCGATTGCTTCTACGCTACCGAATTCCCCAAGATGAGCGGTTCCAACGGTCAACACAACTCCAATGTTTGGTTGCGCGATGCTGCACAAACGAGCGATATCACCCGTGTGACGAGCCCCCATTTCTAATATACAGAATCTAGTTTTTTCGTCACATTCAAGCAAAGTAATGGGTAATCCAAGATCATTATTAAATGAACCAGCCGGAGAAACGGTTGGACCAGCCACAGACAACATGTGGGACATGAGATCTTTAGTGCTTGTCTTTCCCTGAGAACCAGTTATTCCTATAACGGTTAAGTTGTTCAAACGTTTGCGAACAAAGGTAGCCAGAATCGACAAAGCTTCGATGACATCTGCAACGACGATGCATGGTCCATCGATTCGCCGAGTAGTCAGCGAGAACATTGCACCTGCGCGATAAGCATCGGCTGCGTAATCATGTCCATCCAAAACTTCACCCTGCAGTGCCAAGAAGACGCAACCAGGTGTTGCTTTACGCGAATCAAAGACTGGTGCTTTCGAAGCAAGTAGGTCCTTGTCGCAATGCATTTCTCCACCAACCAAAAGACCGATTTCACCAGCTGTTAATGTAATCATTTCTTATCTTCAATCGCCTTGGCCAGTTCAATGCGATCATCAAATGGCTGAACCACACCGCTAATCTCTTGACCTTTTTCATGACCTTTACCTAAGACAATAACCAGATCGCCATCTTTGGCTTCCTTAACTGCAGTTCTAATTGCCTCGGCACGATCTTCAATCACTGCACTTGGTAGCTGAATCTCTAAGCCAAGGGTCATTTGCACCAGAATTGCATCCGCTTTTTCTGATCGTGGGTTGTCACTTGTAAAGATGGCTACATCTGCGCCTTCATGTAACGCCTTACCCATAAGCGCTCTCTTGGAAGCATCGCGATCTCCACCACACCCAAGCACTGCAATAACCCGTCCACCGCCGATTTCGTGAGCAGTCTCTAAAACCCGAGTAACCGCATCTGGTGAATGTGCGTAATCAACAAGGGCGGTAAAACTTTGTCCCAATCGCACTGATTCAAGTCGACCAACTGCTCCAGTTAATTGCGGCAAGATCGCTGCAATATCAATTGGGTCAATTCCACTTTCAGTCGCAATTGCAACCGCCATCAAGAGATTATCAAAGTTGTACCCACCATGAAGATGAACTTTTCCTTCAATCAGGATTCCCCCGCCGCCTCTAATAGCAACATGGGCACCGACATAGTCCTTTGTGATGGATGCATAATGCCAAGTCGCACTCTGATCGTGGCGTGAAACCGTCATTACTGGCAGCTCTGTTATTTCCTTAAGTTTGAGGCCATAGGCGTCGTCAATGTTGATAACAGCCAAATCTGCAAACTCAAAGGTAAATAACTTAGCCTTTGTCGCAAAATAGGCTTCCATTGTTTTATGAAAATCTAAATGGTCCTGGGAAAGATTAGTAAATGCAACAACTGCAAAGTGACTGCCCCGAATTCTTTCCAGGGCGATTGCATGGCTAGAAACTTCCATCACTAGATTGCGCATATGACGCTCACGCATCATCGCCGATAACGCCTGTAAATCGCTACTTTCGGGGGTTGTTCTCTTGCTTGCAATTACCTCATCCCCGATTCGAGTTTCTACAGTTCCAATAAGTCCGCTCTCACGACCAGCTAGCGACATAATCTGGTGTAGCAAAGTTGTAACTGTTGTCTTTCCATTAGTGCCTGTGACTCCGACGCTATAAAGATCACGCATTGGCTCGCTAAAGAACCAAGCGCTAACTACTCCAGCTGCTCGACGCGGATTACTGCTTACTAAGACAGGAATGCCAGTTACCTTGGCTGCACCTTCTGAATCGGTTAAAACCGCGGTAGCACCACGTGTGATCGCCTCTGATACAAACTCTGCGCCATGGGTCTTCTCACCTGGCAACGCAACAAATAAATCGCCTTCTTGAACTGCCTTACTTGAGAGAGTTACTCCAGTGACAACAGTTGTTGAATCACCAATTAACTGTGCATTAGCAATCGCTGCGACTGATTCGAGCGTTCTCTTGAATTCTTCAATTGGCCTTGTCACTTGCTGCCTTCTTATCTGCTATTAACTTTCTTTCGGCAAAAAGTGCTTTTTCGGTCAATGGAACTGGATCAACAACCGTGCCTGTTGGTGCAATTCCCTTTGACTGAAGTACGAATGACATAACTTTCTTAAAAACAGGACCACCAAGGTATCCACCCCAGTGCATGCCCTTTGGATCTTGAATTGTTACAGAAATTACATAGGCCGGTTTGTCAGCTGGTGCAAAGCCAATAAAGGATGCTGTGTAGCCGCGATAACAACCACATGTGTCATCAATTCGTTGCGCTGTTCCAGTCTTACCAGCAACGCGATATCCAGGAATCGCTGCAGACGGTGCGGTTCCATTTGCAGAAACAACGCTCTCCATCATCAACCGCATTTGTGCAGCAGTTTCTGGGCTTATTACTCGCACATTCTCGCGCGTTTCAGTTGGTGTGTAATTTCCACTTGAATCACTTGTTCCCGCAATTACCGTTGGAGAAACTCGTACTCCGTTATTTGCAATTGTTGCAAAAACACTTGTCGCCTGCATCGCAGTGACCGAATAGCCCTGTCCAAAGGCCACGGTTGGTGCTGTGGTTCCGGACCAATCTGCAACCTTTGGAAGAATTCCACGTGATTCACCAGGTAGTCCTGAGCCTGTCTTTGTACCAATTCCAAACTTTGTTAGGTAGTCGTACAGTTTGTCATTAGACATCATCTCGCCAATTTTGATGGATCCGGTGTTACTTGAGACGGCCAAAATGCCGGCAGTTGTTAATCGCTGCGTTGGATGTGGTTCATGATCTTTAAAGACTTTTGTCGAACGCTTTAACTTATAAGGAATGGTTAAAACTGATTCAGGGTTGATTTTCTTTTCTTCTAGGGCCGCGGCAATTGTCATAACTTTTCCAGTAGAGCCTGGCTCGTAAACATCTAGAACAGATGGGTTTCGCATAGCAATGAGTGAAACTTTGGTTGTGTCATTTGGGTCAAAAGTTGGAGCAGTAGCGTGCGCCAAGATGTGCCCAGTCTTTGGATCCATCACAATCACGGTTCCACTGAGTGCGCGGGTAGATTTAACAACATCAGCAATTGCCTTTGATGCTACCCACTGAATATCACGATCTACTGTTAATCGAATAGAAGTGCCTGATTGAGCCGGAGTAATTTCAGATTGTGAACCTGGAATTTCTGCTTTGTAACCATTGGCATAGGAATACTTGCCGTCTACGCCTTTAATCTTTGAGTTCATGCTGGATTCAAGTCCAGTAGCGCCAACACCATCGTGGTTTACAAAACCAATCAATGATGCAATCAAACTTCCAGATGGATATTCACGGACATAGCTGCGTTCTGGAAAGAAACCGATAATGCGATCAGGGCTCATGGCTTTAAATCTGGAGTTGTACTGATCTAAAGCTGCAGAGAGCTTGAGCCATGTTGCAGGCTTTGCATTGCGGGCAACCATGTTCCACTTACGAGTACCGGTTACAGCTTCTTGAACCTCTTCGACCTTCATGTTAAGAATTGGTGCAACAAAGGCAGCAACCTTGGCTGGATCAGTGACTTGGGTTTGGTCTACAACGATGCTTGTCGCAGCAACACTTCGCGCAAAAGGCACACCATTAATGTCGGTGATATCCCCGCGTGGTGCCTGAAGAGTCCTTACCTTTTCCATCTCGTTGACGGCACGCTCGCGATATTCCCCCGCTTGCAGGGCTTGAACTTGAACAAGGCGAAGTCCAAACATAAACATGACTATCGCAAGAATAAAAACCAAAATCCTTATTCTTTGTTTCGCTAATGAGAAATTACCCATTATTCACCGGTACCTCAATAACTGGCTTATCGAGAGATAAGAAAGTTGGATTTTCAGAAGGCTTCATGCCTAATGTTGTTGCAGATTTTGCAAGAGCTTCTGGGGAAGAGAGCTTGTCAATCTGGCGAGCAATTGCTTCGCGTTCATCACTGACCAGTTTTGCCTCTAGCTTGAGGTTAGTTAATTCAAATGCATCTTGCACTAACAAGGTATTGATCAGGAGAAGAAGCATTAGACCAATACCGCCGACAATTGATACAAAGATTGCAAAGAATTTACGATCGGCTTGCTTTCCGTCGGAGACATTGGGAACAAGTTTTAGAGCAACTTGTGATGTCTTTTCAACGAAAATTTCTTTTGAGCGAGTAATTGCTGGAGCTAGTGCAGTCATAGCCATTACGCGGCCACCCTTTCGATAGCGCGAAGACGCACTGATTGAGAACGTGAGTTCTCTTCAAGCTCGGCATCGGTTGGTGTCTCGCTTCCGCGAGTGATCATTGAAAACTTGGCAGCAAATTCAGGAAGATCAAAGGGAAGATCGCGTGGTGTTCCAGATGTTGTTGAAGCAACAAAGAGCTGCTTAACGATGCGATCTTCAAGGGATTGGAATGACATAACTACTAAGCGAGCACCGACGTTTAGAAGCTCTAACGCCGCAGGTAGTGCGCGGGTAGTGGTGCCTAGTTCGTCATTTGTTTCGATGCGAAGAGCTTGGAA
>JBEINN010000124.1:0-3030 GCA_040378115.1 Candidatus Planktophila sp.
CGGAGGAGATGACACAGTGTCAGGATCAGCAGCAGGACTTCCAGCGGTAACAGGTAACGCAGGCGAAGCGCCAACAATTACACCTCCAACAGGTGCGGCACCAACAACTTTGCAAACACAAGACATCATTGTTGGAACAGGTACAGAGGTTCTTCCAACTTCAACGTTGACAGTTCATTACACATTGATGACATGGTCAAACGGTGCGTTAATTGAATCTTCATGGTCTGGTGGACAGCCAGCAACATTCCCACTATCTGATGTTATCGCTGGATGGCAGGAGGGTTTGCCAGGTACCAAGGTTGGCGGACGTCGTCTCTTGGTGATTCCTGCCGATAAGGGATACGGTCCAAATGGATCAGGCCCAATCGGACCAAATGAGACTTTGATCTTCGTAGTGGACATCATCGCGGTTTCATAATGAAGATTAATAAATTAATCGCCGAGTTTGTTGGCACCGGCATCCTTGCAGCAACGGTAGTTGGCTCAGGAATTATGGCGACATCATTAACTAAAGATGTGGCTGTACAACTACTAATCGTTGCTATCGCAACAGTGTTTATCTTGGCTGTTTTGATTCAAATGCTCGCTCCAATTAGTGGTGCACATTTCAATCCAGCAGTGTCACTTGTGGATTTCCTGAACAAAGGTATTTCTGCAAAGAAACTAGCCCTTTATACATTTGCTCAGGTGTTCGGTGGAGTAATTGGAGTTATTACTGCAAATGCAATGTTTGAACTACCAGGGATTCAATCTTCAACGCTTGAGCGATCAGGTGTAGGACTGTTACTTGGTGAAGTTGTTGCAACTGCTGGCTTGATCCTTGTTATTCAACTCGTAGGTGCGCAAAAGAATGGCAAGTACATTCCCTTTGCTGTTGCCGGCTGGATTGGTGCTGCTTATTTCTTCACCTCTTCGACATCTTTTGCTAACCCTGCAGTCACTTTTGCGCGTTCTTTGTCAGATACATTTGCGGGCATCGAACTAAGTTCGGTTCCAGCATTTATTCTGGCCCAGTTGATTGGCGCCTTAGTGGGATTACTGCTAGCAAAGGGTCTAAAGAGTGGCAAATAAGCCAACAGTTCTCTTCGTTTGTGTTCACAATGCAGGGCGATCACAAATGGCTGCAGGTTTCATGCGCGAACTTGGACAAGGTCGCGTTGAAGTTCTTTCTGCAGGAAGTGCTCCAAAGGATTCAATCAACCCAATTGCAGTCGAAGCTATGGCTGAACTGGGAATTGATATAGCAAACAACACTCCAAAGGTTTTGACAACAGAGGCAGTTGAAGAATCTGATGCAGTAATCACAATGGGTTGCGGAGATGTATGCCCGTTCTACCCTGGAAAGCGTTACGAAGATTGGGTTTTGGATGATCCCGCAGGACAAGGGATTGAATCCGTTCGCGTTATCCGTGACGAGATAAAGGGCAGAGTAGAAGCTCTTCTTGCTGAACTACTGAGCTAATACAGCAGCAGCAATCTTTAAATCTTTTTCAAAGACCATTAATTGCGGGCCATCCAAGGTCTGCGTCAGGGTTGCCTTGATATTTGCATCGGTTAATTTCTGCAAACTCATTTGGGCTTCGATGTAGTTGCTAGGAGTTTGCAAAGGCTTGAGCAACCCGTATTGATCTTTCTTTCCAGCTTTAATGGGCGTGATAATCAACCTCTTGTTGGATGAAAATCCCCACTTAAGAACCAAAATCAATAGCGCAAGACCAACAAACCCACCAAAGGATTGCAGAAAGAGTCCGTTATTGATTCCACCAAGCATGCACTAATACTAATTGTAAATTCTAGAAAGTGCAGAGCGAATTGCATATGCATAGTCCTTGCAACTGCGAGAGATTATTGAGTTCTCTTATTGATTTGATCCTGCTAATTTTTGCACCGTAACAAGAGATCTGCTCTTGTTAGATCTGAAATCGGAGAGCCATCAATGTCAGTCTTGAATGAAGTATTGGATGCTAACAAGAAATATGTAGAAACTTTCGGCGAAAAGGGAAAGCTTGCTTTGCCACCAGCTCGTCAGTTTGCAATATTGACATGCATGGATGCTCGTCTTGATCCAGCAAAGTACGCAGGCCTAAGTGAGGGAGATGCCCACGTAATTCGCAACGCTGGTGCACGTGCTTCAGATGATGCAATTCGTTCACTGGTAATTTCATACAAGCTTCTTGGTACAAAGGAATGGTTTGTAATCCACCACAGCAATTGCGGTATGGAGTTCTTTACTGATGAGGTAATGCGTGGTCTTCTTTCGAAGAGCCTAGAAACAGCGGCACTTGGCGAAGAAGGTTTCTACGATGTTGGTAAGGGTCCAGGTTCAACTGAGGCTGCATATATCGACTGGCTAACAATCGCAGATCGCAACAGGGCTGTAGTTGAAGATGTTGAGCGTATTCGCCGCCATCCATTGGTTCCAAAGAACATTCCAATTCATGGATATGTTTATGAAGTTGAAACTGGGAAGTTGTTAGAAGTTCCAGGAGCAAAGGAAGCTGGCGCAGCTAAGTAATTCAAGAGTAAAGCCCAACTCTCATCAAATCATTAGCTGAGGGTTGGGCTTTAACTTTTAGTAGAACTTAATCAATTCCTTCATAAACGCGATTTCTTTTTCTTGGGCTTTGATAATCGCAGCAGCCAAGGCCGCAACTTCTTTGTTTGCTGAAGTAGTTACTTTCTGTGCCATCTTGATCGCACCTTCATGATGAGCAATCATTCCTTCAAGAAACAAGCGATCAAAAGTGGCACCTTCAGAATCTTGAAGCTCTTGAATTTGCTCATCACTGAGCATTCCATCCATCATATGACCCATATGCGTAGAGGTACGCACACCTTCCCAAGCACTCATCTGTTCGATTTCAGGTGCTTGTGCCGCTTTGATATCTCTAGCTAATGCAAGTACTTCATCACTTGTTGAATTCGTTAATGCAATATCTGACATCAAAACCGCTTGCTCGTGATGAGGAATCATTTCCTCGGCAAATTTAAGGTCCGCTGCACTGAACTCAGAGTTAGCCTCAGGAG
>JBEINN010000012.1:0-11358 GCA_040378115.1 Candidatus Planktophila sp.
CGATACCAATGCAGTAAACAAACTTGTAGATGTTGTTGCTGCCTGCAAAAAGCGTGGGGCCGAAGTTGTCGTAGTGTCTTCCGGTGCCATAGCAGCTGGTTTAGCGCCGTTGGGATTAACAACTCGTCCAAAAGATCTTGCAACACAGCAAGCGGCAGCATCTGTAGGGCAAGGCTTATTGGTTGCGCAATACACACAAAGCTTTGCTCGTTATGCAATTACTGCATCACAGGTTTTACTCACAACCGAAGATGTTGTGCGTCGTTCGCATTATCAAAATGCACAGCGCACTTTATACAAACTACTTCAGTTGGGTGTTGTACCTATCATTAATGAAAATGACACAGTCGGAACTCAAGAGATTCGCTTCGGCGACAACGATCGTTTAGCGGCGTTAGTTGCCTTGCTAATTGGTGCAGATCTCTTGGCATTAGTTTCTGACATTGATGCCCTATATGACGCGCCTCCAACTCAAGCAGGGGCTCAAAGAATTCATGAAGTTTCATCTGTTGCAGATATCGAGGGCATAACTCTTGGTGGTGCAGGTTCAGCCGGTGTTGGCAGCGGAGGCATGGTTACCAAGGTTGAAGCAGCACGAATTGCGACATCTGCAGGTATTCCAATGTTGCTCACTTCACTCGAAGATTCAGACAAATCACTAGCTGGTGAAAAGTTAGGAACACATTTTCACGCACAAGCGAGCAAAACAACTTCACGTCTTTTGTGGCTAGCTCATGCAACAAAGTCACAAGGCAAATTGATTCTGGATGCAGGTGCAGTTACTGCAATTTTAGAACGCGGAGTTTCTTTACTACCTGCTGGAGTAACTGCCGTTGAGGGAGATTTCATTGCAGGTGATGCAGTTGAACTTGTCGGCCCAGATGGTGCGGTAATCGCACGCGGTCTAGTCGCCTTTGATTCGGAAGATCTGCCACAGATGCTGGGTCGTTCAACAAAAGAGCTTGCTGCAGCATTAGGTGCAGAGTTCGAGCGCGAACTAGTTCATCGCGACGACCTAGTTCTTCTCTGACTAGTTCTTTTCTGCTATTTCCCGCAAAACAGGTGCGATCTTTGCACTAATTCCATCTGAACTAGTCGGTATGTCAGAGAGTTTTACTATCACGGTGTCATTGAGTGCATCCATATAGATGTATTGGCCATGCAAGCCCATCATCAAGTTGATCCCTGGGAATGGATGCCACATCTGTGCGCCATAACCCCAACCGTAATCCAACGTAACCACTGAAGTCGAAAGTCGCGCTTTCCAAGAAGTGCTTGCAATCTTTGGATCACCGCTCATTAATGCTTGACCCACGCGAGCGTAATCACGAGCGGTTGCATTGAAGCAACAAAATGCTTTTTCATACCCACCAACCTGATCGACATTCCAAGTTGCATTGAAATCGGAACCAACCTTTTGCCAGACACGTTCGCTAAATGCATCAGCTAATTTTTGACCTGTAATCTTTTGAACGATTAGACCCAACATTTGGGTATTTACTGATCGATACTCAGGAAAACTAGTTGGCTCTTCTCTCATTTTTCTATTGTTCTTTAAGAACCAGTTAATATCTGTTGATGCATACATTTGTGCGATAGCAACTCCCCAACCTGAGGGACCAGATGGATAGTTATCTGAAACACCGATACCAGAATTCATATCCAACAAATCTTTGATTGTTACTTTATCGAAAGAGGTACCTGCCTTGAATTCTGGCAAAATGCTCACAAAGGTATCGCTTTCCTTAATCTTTCCTTCATCAATTAATTGGCCCACAACTAGTGATGTCATTGTCTTGGCGACAGAGTATGAAGGCAGAACTGTTGATTGCGTCTTTCCATTAAAATATTGCTCGTAAGTTATCTTTCCTTTACGAATTACTAAGAATGCATTGGTATCGGTCTCTTCTAAGAACTTTTCAAAGGGAATCGACTTTCCGTTCCACGTCACCATTGCAATCTCTTCGGCAGCGCCTTGAATCCATGGTGATCCTGGTGTGGCTTTGATTGTGTGGGACGGCATTAAATCTGGAGTTTTGGATGCAGGTGCTAAGCCAAGTCGAATTGCAGCGATGGGTTCGGGATAATGAATGATTTTTGTAAGGCCGAACAATGCGGCGTAGACAACGACAAGAGTGATTGCGACTCTGCTGATTAATTTGAACACGGCAACAGGGTAACTGCCTATAGGCTTTAACCTATGGATGCCAAGGGATTAATTTCGCAGCTTGCAGATTCTGCCCGCCTTGCCGGAAGAACCCTGAGTGTTTCTACTGGTGCTCAACGCAAAGAGGCGTTGAAGGTAATTGCAGCTGCTATTGAGGCGCGAAGTGCTGAGATTCTTGCAGCTAATGAAAAAGACATGCAGGCTGGACGCGCATCAGGTTTGAACTCATCGCTGCTAGATCGACTTTTGTTAACTCCAGAACGGATCAAAGGAATTGCAGGGGGAGCGCGCCAAGTAAGTGAGCTTGAAGATCCGCTCGGCAAGACTTTGCGCAAATCCACTTTGCCTAACGGAATTGAATTAGAACAAATCTCGGTTCCATTCGGGGTTATTGGAATGGTTTATGAAGCACGTCCGAACGTTACGGTAGATGCGGCAGTAATTTTATTGATGTCTGGTAATGCTGCCTTGCTTCGCGGTTCTTCAAGTGCGGAACATAGTAATGAAATCTTGGTTCGAGTCATGCGGGATGCACTTGCCACAACTGCAATTTCTCCAGATGTGATTCAACTTGTTCCTTCTGAAGATCGTGAAACCGTTAAAGCATTGTTAAACGCCCGCGGTAAAGTTGATTTAGTCATTCCACGTGGAAGCGCGGCTCTGATTCGTATGGTCGTTGATGAATCATCAGTTCCAACAATTGAAACTGGCGCTGGCGTCTGCCATGTTTATATCGATGTGTTTGCAGATTTAAGTAAAGCGGTTCCCATCATTATCAACTCAAAGGTTCAACGCCCCAGTGTCTGTAACGCTGCTGAAACTTTGTTAGTTCACTCAGCCATTGCGCAAGAATTCATGCCAACCGCTCTGAAAGCACTGCACGAAGCGGGTGTGATTGTGCATTGCGACGCTACTTCATTAGCTATTGCCAAGAGTGCAAATATCCCAGCAACCTTGGCAACGGATGAGAATTTCTGTACCGAATACGGCACGCTAGAGATGAATGTTGCAATCGTGGATTCTGTCGATGCCGCAAGTGCACACATTGCTAAATACGGTACTCAGCACACAGAAGCGATACTTTCTGAGAACAAAGAGAATGTGAAGAGATTTATTGCACTCGCTGATTGTGCAGCGGTCATGGTGAATACATCCACGCGTTTTACCGATGGTGAACAAATGGGCTTTGGCGCTGAAATTGGTATCTCAAATCAAAAATTGCATGCCCGAGGTCCAATGGGGCTTGAGGCGATGACGACAACGACTTGGATTGTTACGGGAAATGGGCAAATTCGCAGTTAGGCTGCAATTTAATTAGACTCAACCCCATGAGCAGCCTTTCACGCGATGATGTCGCCAAGCTTGCAGGCCTAGCCCGCATCGAAATGAGCGAAGAAGAGTTAGTCAATCTCTCCAACGAATTCACCGTAATTTTGGATGCCGTTGCTCGTGTGCAGGAAGTTGCCGGCGCAGATGTGGAACCAACGTCACACCCATTGCCGCTTCGCAATGTTTTCCGTTCAGATGTAGTTGTGCCAAGTCTTACACCTGAAGAAGCGCTATCTGGTGCTCCAGCCCAAGAGGAACAGCGTTTCCGCGTACCTCAGATTTTGGGTGAAGAATGATTCGTAACTCAGCAGCTGAAATGGCAGCAAAACTTGTTGCCGGTGAGACAACATCTGTTGCTTTAACTCAAGCGCACTTAGATCGCATAGCTGCGGTCGACACCGAAGTACATGCATTTTTGTATGTAGATACCGAAGGTGCATTAGCTCAAGCCGCTGCAGTTGATGCAAAGCGCGCAAAAGGCGAAAAACTGTCACCACTTGCAGGCGTCCCACTTGCACTTAAAGATGTCATGGCACAAAAGGGTGTTCCAACAACTTGTGGTTCAAAGATTCTCGAGGGTTGGCGCCCGCCGTATGACTCAACAGTTGTTGCTAACTTAAAAAAGAATGACATTGTTATTTTGGGTAAGACCAATATGGATGAGTTTGCAATGGGATCTTCAACTGAAAACTCTGCATACGGTCCAACGCATAACCCTTGGGATTTAACTCGTATTCCGGGTGGTTCAGGTGGCGGTTCATCTGCAGCACTTGCCGCATTTGAAGCACCACTAGCAATTGGTACAGATACTGGCGGATCTATTCGCCAGCCTGCAGCTGTTACTGGAACTGTTGGAGTAAAACCAACTTATGGCGGAGTTTCTCGTTTTGGTTTAGTGGCTTTTTCATCTTCACTTGATCAAGCAGGACCATGTGCGCGTACAGTTTTAGACACCGCACTACTTCATGAAGCTATTGCTGGACATGATCCAAAGGATGCAACAAGCATCAACGCACCAGTTCCTCAAGTAGTTGCCGCTGCAAAAGCTGGCGATGTAAAGGGAATGAAAATCGGAGTTGTTAAGGAACTTAACGGCGATGGATATCAGCCAGGAGTTCGCGCCCGCTTTGAAGAATCACTAGAACTTCTGGCTAAAGCCGGAGCTGAAATTGTTGAAGTTTCTGCACCAAACTTTGAATACGCCCTTGCTGCGTACTACTTAATCGCACCATCTGAATGTTCATCTAATTTAGCTCGTTTTGATGCGATGCGTTATGGCTTGCGTGTGGGCGATGTAGATGGCGCATCTGCTGAATCTGTAATGAATCTGACGCGCGAAGTTGGATTCGGTAAAGAGGTTAAGCGCCGCATCATTCTGGGCACCTACGCACTTTCATCTGGTTACTACGATGCCTATTACGGCAGTGCTCAAAAAGTGCGCACACTTATTACTCAAGATTTCACTAAAGCTTTCGAAAAGGCCGATGTATTGGTTTCACCAACATGTCCAACCACAGCCTTTAAAATCGGCGAGAAAGCAAATGATCCGTTGGCTATGTACCTCAATGACATTGCAACTATCCCAGTAAACATGGCTGGTATCGGTGGAATGTCTTTACCTTCAGGTTTGGCCGATGAAGATGGATTACCTGTCGGTTTTCAGATTATGTCTCCTGTAATGAAGGATGACCGTATGTACTCAGTAGGCGCAGCTCTTGAAGCAGCGCTGCTTTCCAAATGGGGCGCACCATTACTGGATAGGGCACCAATCATGGGAGGTGCACGATGACTCTTTCATATGATGATGTAGTTGCTAAGTACGAACCCGTATTAGGTCTTGAAGTACACGTGGAACTCAACACAAACTCAAAAATGTTTTGTGGGTGCAGCACCGTTTTTGGTGCCGAACCAAATACTCAGACATGTCCGGTGTGCTTGGCTTTGCCTGGCGCTTTGCCAGTAGTTAATGAAAAGGCGATCGAATCAACAATCAAAATTGGCTTGGCGCTTAACTGTTCTATCGCGCCATTTTCCCGTTTTGCTCGTAAGAACTATTTCTATCCAGATATGCCAAAGAACTTCCAGATTTCTCAGTATGACGAGCCGATCTGCGTCGATGGTTATGTAGACGTCGAAATCGAAACTGATGAGGGTCCCAAGAAGTTCCGCGTAGAGGTCGAGCGCGTTCATATGGAAGAAGACACCGGAAAGTCATTGCACGTAGGTGGCGCAACCGGTCGTATTCATGGCGCTGAATACTCATTACTTGATTACAACCGTGCCGGAATTCCATTAGTTGAAATCGTGACAAAGATTGTTCCTGGCACAGGTAAGTATGCGCCAGAGGTAGCTAAGGCATATGTTGCCGAACTCCGCGACATTCTGCGTGCACTGGGCGTAAGCGATGTAAAGATGGAACAAGGCTCATTGCGTTGTGATGCAAATGTTTCTTTGCGTTTAATTGGTGCTGAAAAGCTTGGCACACGAAGTGAAACCAAAAACGTTAACTCATTGCGCTCAGTAGAACGGGCAGTTCGTGGCGAAATGATCCGCCATGCAGAGCTACTCAATGCTGGTGGGCGAGTAGTTCAAGAGACTCGTCACTTCCAGGAAGACACAGGACTTACTCGTTCTGGGCGTTCAAAGGAACAAGCCGAGGATTACCGTTACTTCCCTGAACCAGATCTAGTGCCAGTTGCACCTGATGCTGCATGGATTGAAGAGCTACGTGCAACATTGCCAGAGCGACCATCGATTCGTCGCAAGCGTTTACAGGTAGCGTGGGCAGTTCCAGATAAGGAAATGTCTGCGATGATCAACGCAGATGTTCTAGATATTGTCGAAGCAACAGTTTTGCTGGGCTCTGATCCAACGAAGGCTCGCAGTTGGTGGCTGGGTGAGATCTCACGCATTGCAAACGATAAAGATATTGCGATCGCAGATTTAGCGATCACTCCGCAAGATGTCGCAGAGATCGTGGCACTTGTTAATGCAGGTGAATTAACAGACAAACTTGCTCGCCAAGTGGTTGAAGGTGTGATCGCTGGAGAAGGAAAGCCTTCTGAAGTTGTTGTGAAGCGCGGAATCAAGGTTGTTAATGATGATGGCGCATTGATGGCTGCAATTGAAAAGGTGTGCGCTGAACAAGCTGAAACTGCGGAAAAAGTTCGTAATGGACATTTACCTGCAGCAGGTGCGCTCATTGGCGCGGTCATGAAAGAGACGAAGGGCCAAGCAGATGCTGCAAAAGTTCGCTCGCTCCTCTTAACCCACCTTGGACAATCAGAAGGCTAGACTTAGCAAATGCCTAACATGAAGCCGCGCTCCCATGTAGTTACCGATGGAATGGAAAGAGCTCCGCAACGAGGAATGTTGCGTGCTGTTGGTATGGGCGATGAAGATTGGGTTAAGCCTCAGATCGGTATCGCATCTTCATGGAATGAAATCACGCCGTGCAACATGTCACTTGATCGTTTAGCAAAGGCTTCTAAAGAAGGCGTCCTTGCAGCTGGTGGATTTCCTATGCAGTTTGGAACAATCTCAGTTTCTGATGGAATTTCTATGGGTCATGAAGGAATGCACTTTTCGCTAGTTTCTCGAGAGATCATCGCAGATTCAGTTGAAACAGTTATGAATGCAGAGCGTTTTGACGGAATGGTTACTTTTGCAGGTTGTGACAAATCACTACCAGGAATGATGATGGCTGCTGCACGTTTAGATGTTGCAAGCGTATTCGTCTATGCAGGTTCGACATTGCCAGGTCAAGTAGATGGAAAAGATGTAACGATCATCGATGCTTTTGAAGCTGTAGGTGCTTGTGCTCGTGGTCTGATCACAAAAGATCGAGTTGATCAGATTGAAAGAGCGATCTGTCCAGGTGAAGGTGCATGCGGTGGCATGTACACAGCAAACACCATGGCAGCTATTGGTGAAGCGTTAGGACTTTCACTGCCAGGCTCTGCAGCACCTCCGGCGGTTGATCGCCGCCGTGATACCTATGCAATTCAGTCTGGCGAAGCGGTTGTTAACTTAATTCGCCTAGGTATTACTACCAGAATGATTTTGACGAAGAAAGCCTTTGAAAATGCAATCACAATTTTGATGGCGCTAGGTGGTTCTACAAATGCAGTTCTTCATCTTTTGGCAATTGCCCATGAAGCCGAAGTCGATTTAACGCTAGAAGACTTCAATCGAATCGGCGCAAAAGTTCCACTTCTCGGTGATTTAAAGCCTTTTGGAAAATTCGTGATGACAGATCTAGATCGAGTTGGCGGAATCCCTGTGGTTCTAAAGATTCTGTTAGATGCTGGCTATTTACACGGTGACACATTGACCGTCACCGGTAAAACGATGGCTGAAAACTTAGCCGACATCAATCCACCTTTCCCAGATGGAGTTGTTGTTCATCCAGCAGATCGTCCTTTATCCAAAGATGTAGGAATAACAATTCTTGGTGGATCACTTGCTCCAGAAGGTGCTGTTTGCAAAACCGCCGGAATCGGAATCGATTCCTTTGAAGGTCCTGCACGAGTATTTGAACGCGAACAGGCTGCGATGGATGCGGTTGAAAATGGAACAGTTAAAGCTGGCGATGTAGTTGTGATTCGTTATGAAGGTCCAAAGGGTGGTCCAGGAATGCGCGAGATGCTCATGGTGACAGGAGCAATCAAGGGCGCTGGTCTTGGAAAATCAACTTTGCTATTAACTGATGGACGTTTTTCTGGTGGCTCAACCGGATTATGTGTTGGGCACATTTCTCCAGAAGCCGTTGATGGTGGACCGATTGCCTTTATTAAAGATGGCGACATTGTGCGGATCGATACAGTGAAGCGAACCCTTGATTTATTGGTGGACCCAACTGAGTTAGAAGCCCGCAAAATCGGTTGGGAACCTTTG
Organism: Candidatus Planktophila sp.; assembly: GCA_040378115.1. Classification (GTDB taxonomy): domain Bacteria; phylum Actinomycetota; class Actinomycetes; order Nanopelagicales; family Nanopelagicaceae; genus Planktophila. The sequence goes on from JBEINN010000012.1 coordinate 8,393, forward strand.
AAACATAAATACACCCGTGGAGTTCTTGCTAAGTTTTCTAAACTTGTGGGCTCGGCATCTAAAGGCGCGGTCTGCGAGTAGCCCTCTCAGAATGTGAGATCTACATCTCAACCCTTGACCTTGAGCCTGCTTCATTGGAGAATAAGCCCATGAGCACAACATTTGTGGTGGTGATTTAAAGGCGCGTGATCGGTTTTTGATCATGCGCCACCCTCAGTTATCTGGGGGTTTTTTCATTTAGAGATGTGAAAGGAGATGGATATGAGCAAGAAGATGAGTGGAGCTAAATCACTCGTGCAATCTTTAGAGTCTGCCGGCGTCGATGTGATGTTTGGAATTCCAGGTGGTGCAATTCTTCCTGCCTACGATCCAATCTTTGATAGCAGTATCCGCCACATCTTGGTTCGCCACGAACAAGGCGCTGGACATGCTGCGACTGGTTATGCCCAAGTAACAGGGCGTGTTGGAGTTTGTATTGCAACATCTGGTCCAGGTGCTACAAATCTTGTTACTCCACTTGCCGATGCTGCAATGGATTCAGTGCCAATGGTTGCAATCACTGGTCAAGTACCTTCAGCTGCAATCGGTACAGATGCATTTCAAGAAGCAGATATTCGCGGCATAACAATGCCCTTTACCAAGCACAATTATTTAATTACTGATCCACAAGATATTCCACGTGCGATTGCAGAAGCTTTTTATTTGGCTTCCTCTGGTCGTCCAGGTCCAGTTCTTGTAGACATCGCAAAAGATGCACTGCAAAAAGAAACTGATTTTGTCTGGCCGAGCCAACTTTCTCTTCCTGGTTACCATCCACAAATCGAGCCAACAAGCCAGGCGATTAAAGATGCCGCAGCTCTTATTGCGCAATCTTCCAAGCCAGTGTTTTATGTTGGCGGCGGCGTCATTAAATCAAATGCTTCAAAAGAGCTAATGCAACTTGCCGAATTAGTTGGAGCTCCAGTTGTTACAACATTAATGGCGTTAGGATCTTTCCCGGATAGTCATCCTCAGCACTACGGCATGCCCGGAATGCACGGAACTGTTGGCGCAGTAACAGCGCTACAAAAGGCTGATCTGCTTATTGCTTTAGGTGCACGTTTTGATGATCGCGTTACTGGAAAGCTTTCAACATTTGCCGTAAATGCAAAGGTTATTCACGCTGATATTGACCCTGCCGAAATCGGTAAGAATCGCTTCGCAGATGTTCCTGTTGTGGGCGATCTCAAGCACACAATTGCTGCACTTATTCCTGCGGTAAAGGCTGAATTTGCAAAGGGGCGTGCCGATCTTGCTCCGTGGCTAGCTTCAATGAACAAGTTGCGTGCTACTTATCCACTTGGTTATGACACTCCTAAAGACGGCTCTTTGTCTCCTCAGTATGTAATTGAACGCATCAGCGCACTTACTGGACCAGAGGCAATTTATGTCGCAGGTGTTGGGCAACACCAAATGTGGGCTGCACAATTTGTTAAGTATGAAAACCCACGCACATGGTTGAACTCTGGTGGTCTCGGAACTATGGGTTATGCAGTCCCTGCAGCAATGGGTGCCAAAGTTGGCGCACCAGACAAAATTGTTTGGGCAATTGATGGTGACGGTTGTTTCCAGATGACTAATCAGGAACTAGTAACGTGCGCCCTTAACAATATTCCTATCAAGGTTGCAATTATCAATAATGAATCTTTGGGAATGGTTCGCCAATGGCAAACTTTGTTCTATGAAGGTCGATACTCAAATACCAGCTTAGAATCAAAAAGAATTCCAGATTTCGTAAAGCTTGCCGACGCAATGGGTTGTGTCGGATTAACCTGTGATCGCCCGGAAGATGTTGATGCAATCATCAAGCAAGCCAATTCAATTAATGATCAACCAGTCGTTGTAGATTTCCGAGTCTTCCGCGATGCAATGGTGTGGCCAATGGTTGCTGCTGGCACATCAAATGATGATATTAAGATTGCGCGTGAAATGGCGCCCGACTGGGATTCACAGGAGCTCTAATGAGTACTCATACACTTTCAGTTCTGGTTGAAAACTCACCAGGTGTACTTGCACGCGTTGCAGGTCTTTTCTCTCGACGCGCCTACAACATTGATTCATTGGCTGTAGGTCCAACGGAGAACCCTGATATTTCAAGAATGACTATTGTCATCAATGTTGAAAGTCACTCACTTGAGCAAGTTATTCGACAATTAGATAAATTGGTCAACGTTATTCATATCGCCGAACTAAAACTTGATGATTCAATTCAAGCTGAACTTCTTTTGGTAAAGATTTCGGCAACATCGAAAAATCGATTTGATGTTGATGCGGTATTGGAAACCTATGGCGCAGTAATTGTTGATGAGGATTCAGAATCCTTGACCATTGAAGCAACGGGGGATGCTGCCAAAATCAGTGACCTACTTAACGCTCTAGAGCGTTTTGGCATTCGCGAATTGGCTCAATCAGGCTTAGTAGCGATCGAACGTGGCAGCGGTTCTCTGGCAGACCGTACCCTTAGCACTCAAAGTATTCCTACCGCTGACAGCGGTCAGGCTGATTACCAAAACTAAAACCAACAAAGGACGATGAGGAGAAATACCGTGGCAGCAACGATGTATCACGAAGAGGATGCTGATCTATCGATCATCCAAGGTCGCAAAGTCGCGATCATCGGTTACGGCTCACAAGGACATGCTCATGCGCTTAACTTGCGTGACAGTGGTGTTGATGTTCGAGTTGGACTAAAGGACGGCTCACCTTCTCGCGCAAAGGCTGAGGCTGAAGGTCTCCGCGTCGTATCGGTTGCTGAAGCTGTAAAGGAATCAACGGTCATCATGATTCTTGCACCTGATCACTTGCAGCGTCACATTTACACTGAATCAATTTTGCCAAACCTAAAGGATGGCGATGCTTTGTTCTTCGGACATGGTTTCAATATTCGTTTTGGATACATCAAGCCATCTGCATCAGTTGATGTTTGC
>JBEINN010000014.1:0-10624 GCA_040378115.1 Candidatus Planktophila sp.
CACATATCTTTTCAATGCAAACCTAGCTGGCTACAAAGGCTGGCGTTGGTGCGTCACCATTGCAAAAGTTGATGCTGATGCAACACCAACAGTTTGTGAGCTAGTTGTTCTTCCTGGGCCAGATGCACTTCTTGCACCAGAGTGGATTCCTTATCGCGACCGAATTTTGCCGGGCGATGTTGGTGTTGGCGACATTGTTCCCAGCGCACTTGATGACACTCGTTTAGTTCCGGGAGAACAAGCGTTGCCGCAGGATGAAGATCTTGATACAGCGATGGCGATTGAACTTGGCTTGGGTCGTGCACGAGTTCTTTCAATTGAAGGTCGTGACCAAGCAGCTAAGCGTTGGTATGACGGCGAGCGTGGACCTAACGCACCCGTTGCCCAGTCAGCGCCAAAACCTTGCCACAGCTGCGGCTTCTTTATTCCGATCGCAGGATCATTACGCGCAACCTTTGGCGTATGCGCAAATGCAATCTCACCCGATGATGCACGCGTAGTGAGCGTGGATCATGGCTGTGGAGCACATTCGGAAGCGACCTTTACTGAGCCGGTGTTAAACTAAGCACCTGCTATCGCAACCGCGATACTTATTTACACACCAGTAAAGAAAACTAGCAAGGAGCCCTCCCCATGCCTACAGGACGCGTTAAATGGTTCTCATTAGAAAAAGGTTTCGGCTTTATTGCAAATGATGAAGGCGAAGATGTTTATCTAGCTGCAACTTCACTTCCTGAAGGTGTTGCAACAGTAAAGCCTGGAACAAAGCTTGAGTTTTCTATTGCAGATAGCCGTAAAGGCCCACAAGCATTATCTGTGCACATCATTGATGCTCCACCATCATTAGTAGAGAATTCACGTGTTAACAGTGATGATCTTGCTGCAATGATTGAAGACACAATCAAGATGTTGGACAAGGTTGGAAATGGTTTGCGCCATGGACGCCATCCAAATGCACAAGAAGCAGATCGTCTTGGTCGTGTGCTGCGCGGTATTGCTACTGCTCTAGGTGCTTAAGCAGCTTAAATACCGCTTCGTCTGCTTCGGCGGATTGTGTAACGAATACCGATTAACCCTAACGCCACACCCATAACGCATGTCCATATAACTTTTGCTTCTGCATTCATTGCAAGAGCAATCACCCCAGCAACTATCCAGCACACAGTTCCAATTGCGACTAGAGTTACTGCATTGCGTAGTCGAGTAGTCATGGGGCAAGAGTAATGCGTTTATCGGTAAAAGAGCATGGCAATTGGCGCTCATTTCGCCACCGAAATTACCAAATACTTTTTCCTGCCAACACCGTCTCAAATATCGGCAGCTGGGCGCAAAGAATTGCCCAAGACTGGCTTGTTCTGGAACTTACTAACAACAACGGAACTTATCTAGGTTTAGTTACCGCGGTTCAATTTGCTCCCGTTTTATTCTTCTCACTGCATGGTGGAAAGCTCGCTGATCGTTTCAATAAGAGAAAAGTTTTAGTGCTCACTAACATTATGGGAGGTGCTGCATCATTAGGACTTGGCATATTGGTGATGACAGATTTGATCGCTTTATGGCATGTCTTTGTTCTAGCTGCAGTCCTGGGAATTTCAACTGCAATTGATGCGCCAGTACGCCAAGCCTTCACAACCGAAGTTGTTGGTCAGAGCGATTTACCGAACGCAGTTTCCTTAAATTCAGCAAATTTCAACGCTGGTCGACTCATTGGACCTGCGATTTCTGGTGGCTTAATCGCCGCTTTCGGTACTGGGCCATCCTTCATTATTAATGGCCTTTCATACTTATTCGTTATTGTCGCTCTGCTCAACCTCAATGAAAAAGGTTTTTTTCATCAAGACCGACCAAAATCAGATGGAAGCATCCGAGAAGGTATTGCATACGCAAAAGCACGTCCTGATATTTATGTCGTGATGTTGATGGTTTTCTTCCTAGCTACCTTTGGTCTGAACTTTCAGATATTCAACGCATTGATGGCGACACAGGAATTTGGATTAGGACCTGCAAGTTTTGGATTAATGGGCACATTTATTGCAATTGGCTCTTTAACCGGTGCTATTGGTTCGGCACGATTAGAGAGATTTAGAAATACAAAGTTTGTCATCAAGGGTGGAATTCTGTTTTCCATTTCTATTATGGTTCTTTCAATAATTCCAAGCTACACGCTCTACATTCTTTGGCTCCCAATTTGTGGCTTAACTGCTTTGACAACTTTAGTTTCTGCAAATTCAATAGTTCAAACAAGTACTGATCCGGCAATCCGAGGTCGAGTAATGGGTCTTTATCTTTTGATTTTTATGGGTGGAACACCATTTGGTTCACCGTTGATTGGAACTACAACTGAACTCCTTGGAATTCGCCCCACAATTGCGCTGTGCGGTGCCATTTCCTTAGGTGCATCATTAATTATTTGGTTCCGCTATAAGAACCGAGTAGAACTACCTGTAGATACTTCAGTAGCAGGAGTCTTAAAGACCGTTGATCGCGATCACGACTAAAATTCCAATTAATGCAAGCAGGGTAATCAGTCTTCTAGCTTTGTAACTCATGCTGACTCCCTGGCATTTGAAGGAATCACTCTCACGATTATGAAAGCGATGCTGATCAAGACAAAAACCATGATGTAGGCCCGTGAAATGCCAAAACTATCTCCCAATAGAGCCAGCAAGAATGGGGCTCCAGCAATGGCAACACCGGCTGCCAAAGAGGCTCGACCAATCGCCAAATCTGGACGTCCATCGCTTAATCCAATTAATCGAATTGAAGACAGTGCAAACTGCATCGAAATACCGAGACCAACAACAAGCAGGCAGATGAGTGAGAGCACCATGTTGTGCGATAACCAGAAACCTAAAAATCCTAGAAATTGAAGTGCGATGATCATCTGAAGTTGATTATCTAGAGCAAGCCGCTTTAACCACAATCCGCCATACCAGCGTCCAATTCCCATTCCGGTACCAAGAGCCACAATTGCAACAGTTGAAATAGCTGCCGTTGATCCAACACGCTCTTTAAGAAGTGCGGCTGCCCAGAAAGAGGTTGCAAACTCGCTTGAAATACAGGCAACAAAACCAAACCAAGCGATCCAAAACTTTGCTGAAAGTTTTCCGCCCTGAGGTCCGTGATCATCAGGAACATGCTCTTCTGCATCTTTCTCACGTCCAACGAAGAATAGAATCAGTGCTACCGGAATTGCAAGAAGTAATCCCAAACGCCAAAGGTTTGGGAATGCAATTGCAATTGTTCCAATCAAAGCGGTTCCAGTTACAAAGCCAACAGATGCAATTCCATTTGCTTGCGGAATAGCAACCTCTGCCGCCTTGCCATAATGCGATGACATTTTCGTCAGCATTGTGTTGATGACAATAGATGTTCCTACACCTGTAATGAATGTAGCAGGCAAGGTGAGGTAAACAGGCGGTGAGATCACAAACAAGGTTAGTCCGAAGATAAAGACAGACAAACCGATCCAACTAGCACGGTTGCGACCGTACCTATGTGCGATGCGGGGGTTTGCCCAACCAGCAAAGATTGATGCTGCACCCATAGCTGTTCCGTGTAAACCAGCAATTGTTAGTGATGTGCCTTGGTCTGTCCGTAACAAAGATTGTGCTGGGCCAAATCCGCCAAGATAGAAGTTAACGATTGCGGTTTGAACCGCTACTACCCAGAAAAATCTATCGCGATGAAAGCCCTTACTCATTACAGGGCGGCAACAACGTGATCAATGCACTTAGTAAGTGCTTCTACATCACTTGGATCAACTGCAGGGAACATACCGATGCGAAGCTGATTCTTACCCAGTTTGCGGTAAGGCTCGGTATCAACAATTCCATTCTCGCGCAGTGCAGCCGATATTTTGGTCGCATCGATCGCATCATCAAAGTTAATTGTTCCAACAACTTTAGAACGCATAGCGGCATCAGTTACAAAGGGAGTTGTGTAACTGGTCTTTTCTGCCCATGAGTACAAAATGTCAGAGGATTTAGTACTGCGACCTGCAGCAAATGAAAGTCCGCCATTAGCGTTCATCCATTCGATTTGCTCTGCCAAAAGCATCAAAGTAACAAGTGCGGGGGTGTTGTAGGTCTGATCTAAACGTGAATTCTCAATTGCAATTCCCAAATCAAAGAATGCCGGAACCCAACGACCACTTGCCTTGATTTTTTCTGCGCGTGCAATGGCAGCAGGGGACATGATCGCGATCCATAGACCACCATCAGATGCGAAAGACTTTTGCGGCGCAAAGTAATAAGTATCAAACTCTTTTGCATTAACCATTAATCCACCAGCAGCAGATGTCGCATCAACCAGTACGAGCGCGCCATCAGTTCCTGCCGGACGCAGAATCGGCATTGCAACGCCTGTGCTTGTTTCGTTGTGAGTTAATGCGTAAACATCGATTCCAGCTTCGGCAGTTGCCACCGGATGTGAACCAGGTTCTGTCTTGATAACCGTTGGCTCGCCCAAGAAAGGTGCTTCCTTTGATGCGGCAGCAAACTTTGATGAGAACTCACCAAATACAAGGTGCTGAGATCGCTCTTCAATAAGCCCAAATGTTGCGATATCCCAAAACGCAGTTGAACCACCATTACCAAGAACTACTTCGTAACCTTCTGGAAGATTAAAGAGAGATGTAAGACCTTCGCGTACTCGCTTAACAACATTCTTAACCGGCTTTTGTCGGTGCGAAGTTCCTAGTATCGAATTTCCACTGGCTGATAATGCAGCTAGCGCTTCTGGACGAATCTTTGATGGACCGCAACCAAAGCGTCCATCTACTGGCTTTAACTCTGAAGGAATGATGATGCTCATGGGCTAAGACTACGGGTAGTACCGAGAGAGTTCCCAATCACCGGTTGTGGCGGTCCTCTCATAGCGCAAGCGATCATGCAGACGTGAGTATCGGCCCTGCCAAAATTCAATATCGAGAGGTGTAACTCGGTATCCACCCCAATGTGCAGGACGAGGAACGGTACTTCCCTCGGGCCATTTCTCGGCAGCACCTGCAAAACGTTGTTCTAACTCTTCACGCGATGCAAGATGAGATGACTGCGCACTTGCCCATGCACCAATTTGTGAACCCCAAGGTCTTGTTGCAAAGTAATCATCAGATTCTTGAGCCGAGACTTTTTCTGCGACTCCGCTGATCGAAACTTGTCGTTCCATTGCATACCAGGGAAACAACAATGAGACATTTGGGTTTAGTTCAATTCCATGTGCTTTTCGAGATTGATAATTTGTAAAAAAAGTAAAGCCGCCATCTGAAATATCTTTTAACAAAACTGTTCGAGTATTGATTTGAGAATCTGCTGTAACTGTTGATAACACCATTGCATTCGCTTCAACAATAACGGGATTTTGATGTGCATCCTTTAACCACATTGCAAAAGCTTCGAAAGGATTGCTGGGCAGAGTTTCTAAACCGGCATCACTATAAGAACGACGCATCGCACGGATCTCATCGCGGGAAACGATCTCTTCAGCCATGCCCCTATCGAACCCCACTTTGGACCGGTCTGCAAAAGAGCATGCAACGAGCGGCCTTTATAACAATCAGATAAATGACAGCCCAAAAGAGGGGAAAAATCGGTGTTTAGTTTGCTTACTTACCCGTAAAAGAGTGGAATTACCCCAACGGCGCATGCCCTCGTATGCGCAAATTCCATCCATGGAGGATATAAATGAACACAAAGCGTTTCGGATTTGCTGGAGTTCTTGCAGCATTCGCGCTTGCGGTTTCAACACTTGTAGCACCATCAGCAAGTGCAAATACTCAGATCGTTGTCTGGGCAGATGAAACTCGCGGGCCAAACCTTGCAAAGGTAATCGCAGCAAAGGGTGACTGGGTTCCAGGTTTCACCGTAAAGGTAGTTACATTCTCAAGCTTTGATGCACTCAAGGATGCCTTCGATAAGGCAACTGATGCATCAGGTCCAGATATTGTTGTTGGTGGAAATGACTGGGTACCAACAGGTGCGAAGAGCGGAAAGCTTGCTCCACTGGCACTTACAGCAGCTGTAAAGGCTCGCTTCAACCAGACACAGTTCGTTGATCTTACATACAAGGGCAAGCTGTACGGAGTTCCTGTAGACATCAACAACGTTGCAATGATCTATAACACAAAGCTTGTTTCAACCGCACCAAAGACTTTTGGTGAAATGGTTGAAAATTACAAGTCTCTCAAGGCATCTAAAGGCTTGAAGGCTGGTCTATGTATCGCAGGCGGCGGAATGTCATGGGGAGCTCACTCAGTATTCTCAGCACTCGGCGCAGATGCATACCAATTCAACTCACGTGGTGGAATTGTTTACGGACGCTCATTCACTCCAACAACATTTGGTAAGAATGTTCGTACATACCTAATGGATGGCAAGAAGAGCAACGGTTTCTTCCCAGCAACAGACACAGGTTGCAAGGACAACTTCATTGCAGGAACTGTTCCATATGCAGTTATTGGTAACTGGGAGTGGGCAGATTACGTGGCAAAGGGATTCACAATGAACCTAATGCCTGTACCAGGTGTAAATCCTGGAACATACGGAAAGATGTTTGGATCTGTTAGTGGTGCGCTCCTAACAACATTTGCTGCAAAGCATGGTGTTGAGTCAGCTACTAAGTCACTTCTAACTAATTTCTTCGCATCAACAGATGGCCAGGTTCGTTACCAGGCCTTCGAAAAGCGTCCACCTGCTGAAAAGGGCGCACAAGCAGATGCAACAGTTTCAGCTGCACAGCGTGGATTCGGCTCAGCCGCATCTCTAGCTGGAATTCCACAGATCGGCGCATTCCTAAACAGCAACAAGGGCGGCGCTAACTACTGGGATTCAGCACCTGCTTTCTGGACAGCTGTTCTGATTGATGGCAAGGATGCAGTTAAAGAAGCATCAAAGCTTGCAGCAATCTGGCGCACTAACACCGATGGTGGCAAGGGCGATCTCTAATTAATTTGATTCAATCAAATTAAGTTGTAAAAGAGGGTGAAATGAGTGATGCGGGCGGCAAAACCGCCAGCATCACTCATTTGCCAACAATTAATCAACAAGGACAGGAATACACATGACTTACTTGATAAGAGGCAAAGTTGCCCTCTTAATAAAGGTAGTTGTTGTGACACTGATTGCTTCAATTCTTTTATTGCTTGCACAAAGCGCCTTTGCCCAACGCGAGTATGTAATTTCTGGCTTTCTAGCAATTTCAGTTTTTCTGCTTGCTCTGACTTACTTAAGTAAAATCTCAATTCCACTCAAGTTCTTTATCCCCGGAATTCTTCTTTTGACCGCCTTTGTCATCGGGCCAATTTTGTATACCGTCACAATGTCAGGATTTAATTACAAAACCGGAAACATTCTTTCTAAAGAAGAGGCAATTGTTCAAATCAAGGTACGCGCAATTGAGCCAGCACCATCTGGGCTTAGCTTCGACGTTAAATTAGGTAGATACGATGGCAAACCTGCGATCTTGGCTTCAGATATCAATACCCCCGAATACTTTATTTCTACTCTTGAATCACGGATTCCATTAGTTGCCTCCTCATTAACTCTCAATGAATACGGTGTGGCTGTAGAAGCTCCTAACTTCACTCCATTAAATGACTCTGAGTTTGCAAATGCAGATAAGGAATTCAGCGGAACTCGCTTCGCATTTGATGATCAATACTTCATCGCCCTCGAAGGTTTTGAAGCTGGCGTAGTTTCCCAGCAAGTGTTGGAGTTTCTACCCGAAAGTGATCAGTTCAAGAATCTATTAACAGGTGCGATTTACAGCGATAATGGCCGCGGAAACTATGCACTTGCCGATGATCAAAGCGCAATTTTAGAGCCAGGTTGGCGAGCTCCAATTTGGTTTGAGAACTATGTAAACATCGTTAGTGATCCTCGAGTTCGAGAACCGTTGATTCGCGTCTTTATTTGGACAGTGGCCTTTGCCTTCTTGACCGTATTCACTACCTTTGCATTGGGACTTTTATTGGCATTAGCGCTCAATAAACCAATTCATGGTCGACGCATCTATCGTTCAATTTTGGTTCTTCCTTATGCCATGCCAAGTGTTATGAGTATCTTGATCTGGGGTGGAATGTTTAACACCGAATTCGGTGCCATAAACACTTTGCTTGGAACCGACATCGCGTGGTTTTCCGACCCTAATTTTGCACGAGTTGCCGTTATTTTGGTAAACCTTTGGCTTGGCTTCCCATACTTCTATTTGATCTCCAGCGGATCACTTCAAGCGATTCCAAGTGAGTTACTAGAAGCTGCAGCTATTGATGGTGCAAACCCTAGACAGATATTCCGCAAGATTACTTTGCCGTTGCTACTTCAGATTCTTTCACCACTATTAATTGCATCATTTGCCTTCAACTTTAATAACTTTAACTTGATTTTCTTGCTTACTGGCGGTGGTCCGCGTAATGAATTAGATGGTGAAATTGCTGGAGCAACTGATATTTTGATCAGTTATACCTACAAGATTGCTTTCGGTACAGGTACGCAGGATCTTGGTTTAGCAAGTGCGATTTCATTGATTATTTTCATCCTGGTTGCCTCAATCTCGCTATATAGCTTGCGAAAGTCCAAAGTATTGGAGACCTTCGCATGAACAAATGGTTGAAGCAAGATTTATGGCGACATGTGGTGGGAATTGTTATCTGCTTGTTTTCTCTATTTCCGTTGTATCTGGTGATCATTTCATCATTTGCTTCATCCGGAAGCTTGCAATTGAGCTCATTTCTACCTCGAGAGATCTCTTTTGTAAACTACAGCAAGTTGTTTAATGATCCAACGATTCCTTACTTAACTTGGGTTAAGAACTCATTACTTATCGCAGGCTCTGTCGCGGTATTTTCAGTAATGATTGGAACCGCGTCGGCTTTTGCATTTAGTCGTCTGAAATTCAAGGGACGTAAATTTGGTATCCAACTATTGCTCTTGGTTCAGATGTTTCCAGCGATTCTTGCAATCTCTGCTGTATATGTGATTATGGAGCGAGTGTATAAATTTGCACCTGAAATTGGTTTAGGAACACAACCGGGACTTTTGTTGGTTTACCTGGGTGGCGCGATGGGTGTAAACATTTGGCTACTGAAAGGTTTTGTGGATTCAATTCCGTCAGAGCTAGATGAAGCAGCCAAGATTGATGGAGCTTCAGAAGTTCAAACTTTCTGGCTCATCTTCGTTCCGCTTGCATCACCTGTATTAGCAGTTGTTGCACTGCTGAGCTTTATTGGAACCTTTAATGAGTTTATTTTGGCTCGCTTGTTCTTAGTTGATATGGAAAGCCGAACCGTTGCGGTTGGTTTGCAGCAGTTTATTGGTGGTCAATACTCACAAAACTGGGGACCATTTGCTGCAGGTTCAATTCTTGCTTCAATCCCAATTGTGATAATTTTCTTGTCACTACAGAAATACATCGTAAGTGGATTAACCGCAGGTTCGGTTAAGGGTTAATGCTCACCAAGAGGTTCTTTTCAGTTGTTGCAGCTTTTGCGTGTTTGGTTTTTGCAACTAGCGCAGCGGGGGCGTCACCATCAGCATCTGAAGACCGTGTAGGACTGGCTAAAGATCTCATCTACTTTGTTTTTCCAGATCGTTACTTAAACGGCGATACCTCGAATGACAATTTCCCAGGCTTTAAACCAAGCGAAACAGCATTTTTTCATGGTGGTGATTTAAAGGGTTTAACCGGAACATGTTTGCCTGGAGACAACGGGTTAGTGCGCATCAAGAATTTAGGATTCACCTCGGTTTGGGTAACCCCCCTTGTTGTTCAGCAAAAACCAACTCCATATGGCGCGGGATACCACGGTTATTGGGGTGTTGATTTTCTAGATGTAGATCCTCATTTAGGAACAAAGGAAGATCTGGTCGCATTTTCGCAGTGTGCGAAGAAATTGAATCTGAAATTGATTTTAGATGTAGTAACAAATCACACCGGTGATGTTATCCAATACAAAGACAGAATTGCATTTGTTCCAGAAAGCGTGAATAAATCAAAGAACCCAGTGTGGCTTAATGAATTGAGTAATTATCACAATGTTGGCGATATTAGTAACTGTTGGGGAGATGGCTCGTGCGAACAGCTAGGTGATTTTTATGGCCTTGACGATATCGCCACAGAAAAGCCAGTTGTCTACAACGGCTGGGCAGAAGTTTACGGAAAATGGGTTAAGGATTATGGTCTTTCAGGTTTCCGTGTAGATACCGCTCGACATGTAGATGACAACTTTTTTAAGAACTGGTCACCACAAATAAATGCTGCTGCGAAATCTGTGGGTATTGAAAACTTCACTATTTTTGGCGAGGTTTGGGATGTAAATCCAGTTAACTTAATGAACTATGTCCGCAGAAATAAGATTCAAACAGTTCTGGACTTCCCATTCCAACGTGTAGCTACGGAGTTCGCTTCAGGTTACTCAGATGCTTATACTTTAGAGAATCTCTTTAATTACGATGATTTGTACACCAGTCCATCTTCAAGTGCATCGAACTTAGTTACCTTTTTGGGTAATCACGATATGGGGCGAGCCGGAAAAATCATTGAATCTAAGCGCATCAATCCGGCAAATGAACTTTTGCCTCGCACCCTGTTGGGGCACTCCTTGATGTATTTGACGCGTGGTATCCCA
>JBEINN010000165.1:0-1958 GCA_040378115.1 Candidatus Planktophila sp.
CAATCTAAAGGTTTCACCAAAACGAGAGTTAAATCGAGTAGCTAGATCACGGGTTAATTCAATGTGTTGACGTTGATCTTCACCAACCGGAACATAATGTGCCTGATACAAAAGAATGTCGGCAGCTTGCAACATTGGATACGTGAAAAGCCCAACCCGAGCACTATCTGCGCCACCTTTAGCAGACTTATCTTTGAACTGAGTCATGCGACTTGCTTCGCCAAAGCCTGCAAGACATTCCATGATCCATCCCAGTTGATTGTGTTCTGCAACATGGGACTGAACAAATAGCGTTGATTTTTCAGGAGAGATACCGAGAGCAATTAATTGTGCCGCCGAAGACAAAGTGCGCTTTCTAAAGAGTGCAGGTTCAATCTCGCCCGTTAAAGCATGTAGATCAACGATGCAGTAAAAAGCATCGTTGCCATCTTGCAGCTCTACCCATTGCTTAAGCGCGCCTAAGTAATTGCCCAGGTGGAAGGAGTCACTAGTTGGCTGAATGCCTGAAAGAACTCGCTTCTGTGTCATGGGCGTAATTCTTTCACACAGATGCTGTTCGCGAGATCAATAACTGTCCCGCACGCTTGCCTTCCATGGTTAATACAGTAATTCGCAGGCCATTAACGTTAACGACATCATTAACCTGCGGGATTCGACCCAAGAAGTGCATGACAAAACCACTAGCGGTCTCATAGGGACCCTCAGGAATATCAAGCTTTGTCTCTTCAATTAAATCTTCAATTGAAATCAAGCCATCTATTTCAAAATCACCTGTCCGCACTTCCAGTGAAACCTCCTTTTCGTGCTCGTCGTATTCATCACGAATATCACCAATAAGCACTTCTACAAGGTCTTCAAGGGTCACGATGCCGTCGGTACCACCGTACTCATCCAACACAATGGCAAGGTGCTGACCTTGTATGCGCATCTCAGAGAGTGCGGGCAAAATACCTTTGGTTCCTGGCAAGTACATAATGTTTCTGACAAGTTCAACAATCTTGGTGCTCTTATTTGCAAGGGATGTATCCAATAGGTCGCGAACATGGATGAAACCAACAACTTCATCAGATGATCCGCGAACAACTGGATAACGAGAATGGGCCTTATCTACCGCTAATTCAATTGCTTTGCCAACGGTTAATGATGCATCCATGAAATCAACTTCGGTGCGCGGAACCATGACCTCGTGAACCTGGCGTTCTGAGGCGTTAAAGACTTCTTCAACAATGTCGCGCTCTTCATCTGTCAGCGCGGCATGGCCAGTGACAAGATCCAGTAACTCTTCTTCCGACATTTGACTGCGTTGGACTTTGGGATCCACACCAAATGCGCGCAGGACAATGTCGGTAGATCGTGAAAGCAACCAAATCAGTGGGCGGAAAATATTTGCAACCACATTAATGATTCCGGCGGTTGCCATTGCAATTTCTTCAGCTCTAAAAAGAGCCACTCTCTTTGGAACTAATTCTCCGAAAACTAATGAGAAGTAAGCGATCACTAAAGTGACGCCGATAAGTGAAATTGTTGTTGCCCAGGTATTTGCAATACCTAAAGATTCCAGCCAAGGAATTACATAGTCACCGAGCTGATCGGCACCAAGGGCGGCAGAGAGAAATCCGCTGACAGTTACGCCGATTTGGACCGCAGCCAACAATCGATTGGGGTGTGCGGCAAGGGCTGCAACGCGAGCGCCACGTTTGCCACGGGTGGCAATTTCGCGGACTTGGCTATCTCGAAGTGAGATGAGGGCGATTTCAGCTGCTACGAAGAATGAGGCCAGAACAATCAGGCCAGCGATAGTTGCTAGATCAAGAAATAGTGAAGCCAACGAGGGAGGTTCCATTATGTGAGAAGTATACGATCTCACAGTCGGGGCGCGTGGCCTTATCTTCCCTTACGCAGGGTTTACCCGTAATCTTCCCCCGTTGGCCAACCGGCCATCACCTTCATCCACGGAC
>JBEINN010000108.1:0-3635 GCA_040378115.1 Candidatus Planktophila sp.
GATCACGCTAAAGAGATCAAGGCAAAGCTTGAAGGTGCAACAGTTGTTGCTAAGGCAAAGGTTGGCGCTAAAGGCGCACTCTTTGGTTCAGTAACTGACAAAGATGTTGCAGCTGCAATCAAGGTAGCAACTGGTCTAGATATCGATCGTCACACGATCACTACAAAGGGCCACATCAAGAAGCTTGGTAGCCACGATGTAAAGATCTCTCTAGGTCACAACGTTGTTGCAAAGGTTTCAGTAAGCGTTGTTGCTGACAAGTAAGCTCTAAAATTAAGGAACCCGTCACTTATGTGGCGGGTTTTTTATTTTGTCTGGTCGTGTTGTTGCAATCCCCCAAGTTACCCTTGAGAATTTACCCATGAAGAAGACCTTGCTGGCCCTCACCCTTGTATTTGCCTTAGTTGTGCCATTGAATGCAACTGCTGCAATTAAAGCGGGATCAAGCTGCAAGAAGGTCGGACAAACTTCAAGCTATGCTGGCAAGAAGTACACATGTGTAAAGAGCGGTAAGAAACTTGTATGGAATAAAGGTGTTGCCATTGTTAAGCCAACTCCAGTTTTGACACCAACACCAATACCAACACCTACTGCTGAGCCAACACCGACCCCACCGCCACCGCCAACTCAAGCAAAAGTCTTTGATCCAACCAAACCAATATCGGGTCAACCCTGCGTTAGAAATTCAGGAGATTTAGTTGGCTATAACGACAATAAAGATTTGGTAATTCTGATGTGCAATCAGTTTGATGATAGATATTTTCCAAGACCCAATGGGGATCCCGTTGATCAAATTACGGGCAAGGTAATTTACAAAAGAGGAAAAGACACACCGATACGAAGATATGACATCTCTTATGTGAATCCACCGCAGATTGAAAAGAAACCAGTATCAACTCTGAGTGACAACAATCTTTTCACGAACTGGGAAGCATGCAAGATTGCTGATGGTGATCCACAGTTAACAAACATGGGTGTTGGTTTCCCCGTGCCAGCAGGACGAACAAAATTTACAGGGAAGATAAAGATTCAGGTGTTAACGGTAGATTTCCCCGACGTTCAAGCTAACTCCAACCCACAAGATGATTACAAAGCAGTCACCGCGGGGATGAAGCAATTCTGGGAATCACAAGCTGGCAATGGTGCCACTATGGATATTTCAATTCCAAACACGTACTTACGACTCCCAAATCCAATTATGGACTACAAGCTCGGAAACTCACTCGCTAAATTTGAGGGCGAAAACTATTGGGCATTTATGCGTGAAGCGATCCGTCTATACGATCCACAAATTGATTTCTCAGGGGTATCAACTGTTGTAGTGGCCGTTCCATTGAGTGTTACTCCTTCACAGATTGGAACTTGGGTAGTAAACACTCAGGTTATTTTTAATACCGCCGAAGGAAATGTTTACAACACAATGTATACAGGTAATGGCCAGCAATTGGATCTACCGTCTTGGGTTCATGAGTACGGACACACCCTAGGTTTGACGGATATGAGGAACACGGTTGACGTCACGCAACAAAGCGCAGAAGGTTTGGGAATCTACGACATCATGGGCGTCGGTAATGTAGCGCCTGAAATTCTTGCATGGTCAAGATTTATTAGTGGGATGTTTTTACCTTCGCAATTTCAATGTAAAGCATCTACGGAAGCAACAACACATTGGTTGATTCCGATCGAACAACAAATAGATGGCGTTAAAGGAGTTGCAGTAAAAACTGGTGAGTACACCTCATTAGTCGTTGAATCACGCAGGGCTTATGGATATGACTCCAACATAGGTACGGACGCGGAAGGAGTTCTTGTCTACACAGTGGATTCAAGAGTTTCTTATAAAAGGTCACCAGTTTTCATTGTTCCCCCAGCTCGAAGTAAAGACCGTATATGGGAAACTGACAGCGCTCTAAAAGTAAACGAGACAGTAACCTCAGGTGGGTGGAAAGTCACGGTGATGGAATCTGGTGACTTCGGCGATGTTGTTAAGGTTGAAAAAGTTGGCTAGAGCCAATTAGCTTTCTTGAATTTGCGGTACAAAATTCCAGTAAGAATTAACAGCGAACCAACCACCAATGGATACCCGAATTTCCAGCCTAATTCAGGCATAAATTCAAAGTTCATTCCATATATTCCGGCGACCATCGTTGGAACAGATGCCAATGCAACGTAAGAAGTTATCTTGCGCATGTCCGAGTTTTGCTGCACCTGAATATGGGCTAAATCAGCCTGTAATGCACTAGTTAGAAGCGCATCTAATCCTGCAGCTGCATCAGATGCTCGTGAAAGATGATCCAAAGTATCCCTAAAAAACGGAGTTAATGTTGGGTTGATGTGCAATGCACCCTCGCTAGCCAACTTCTGTAATGGTGACAGCAATGGATCAATTGCATGGCGAAACTCAATAACCTCACGTTTTAAGAAGTAAATATCCTGTGACTGAGTTTGACGCTTTCCGCTAAACACCTTGTTCTCGACCTGCATTACATCCTGTTCTAGTTCAGCCGCGATATCGATGTAGCAATCAATAACATGATCAATAATTGCGTGTAAAACTGCATAAGGACCTTTGGCTAGATGTTCTGGATTACCTTCTAAAATCTGGCGTGTATTAGAAAGTGCCGACCCATCTCCATGTCGCACAACAACAATGTAAGTCGGACCTATAAAACAGAATATTTCCCCAGTCGAAACCTCACTTTTTGCTTCGTCGTAAAAAGCTGTTCTCAAACCGCAGAACTGTAGATCGGGATACTCCTCCAACTTAGGACGCTGCTTAGCTTTAATCGCATCCTCAATAGCTAATGGATGAAAACGAAAATCACCAGCAATCTTGTCGAACTCTTCTTGTGTTGGCTCGGCAAGACCAAGCCACACAAAGCCACCTTCGGTACGCGCCTTTGAAATCAACTCCGGCAAATTGGATGGTTCGGTGTATCGGTATCCATCTTTGTACAAAGCGTAATCAACGATCATGGGTGAACTCTGCACTACAAAGATGAATTTAAAGTGGAATCTCAGGATGTGGTATTCACAAAATTACTTTGATTCACAGGCCTGTGTGTATAGAAACCGCCTCTGACCTGCACCTTTGAACCGACTGGGGGCGACCACCCACAGTTATACACATTGCATCCACCGCGATGTACACAGGAAAACAGGGTTATCCACCTACTTATGCACAGCTTCATGCACAGGCAACACCACCGATCCTCGCGTGCGATAGGGGTTAGCGCCTAAGTTACCGCCTACAAGCACAGGCTTGTCAGTGCCATATGGGAGGTTTAACGCGTGAGCATCGCAGAACTTCCTAATAACCGCCCTCGTGATCCCAACATCAACTCTGTTGGAGCCGAGTTCGAGCGCACACCCCCACAGGATTTAATCGCAGAACAATCCGTTCTTGGCGGAATGCTTTTATCTAAAGATGCAATTGCAGATGTCATCGAGATTATTCGTGATCGCGATTTCTATCGCCCAGCACACGAACTAATTTACGATGCAATTATTGATTTGTACGGCCGCGGCGAACCAGCAGATGCGGTAACTGTTTCAGCTGAACTTTCAAAGCGTGGAGATATTGCACGCGCAGGTGGTGCACCCTACCTACACACATTGATTTCATCAGTACCAAC
>JBEINN010000076.1:0-4792 GCA_040378115.1 Candidatus Planktophila sp.
AGCAGTCATTTGCTAAGGATGCTAAAAAGACTGTTAAGCAGATCCTCGATGAGGCGGGAACAGCTGTTAAGGCTTTCCATCGCTTCCGCGTGGGTCAATAAGGTCAAGGTCGGATCGCTTAGACTTAGAATATCCAAGTAAGTTACTGCCAAATATTTAGCAGATTAAGGAGCACTCATGCCCGGTACAAGAGGAACGTATCGGAGAGTGCTCCTTAAACTTTCTGGAGAAGTTTTCGGTGGAGAAAAAGGCATCGGTGTTGATCCCGATGTTGTTCAAGATATTGCAAAACAAATCGCAGATGTAGCCCGCAGCGGCGTTCAGGTCGCAATTGTTGTTGGTGGCGGAAATTACTTCCGTGGCGCCGAACTTTCACAGCGTGGAATGGATCGCTCACGAGCTGACTACATGGGAATGCTTGGAACAGTGATGAACTGTTTAGCTCTTCAAGATTTCTTGGAAAAAGAGGGCGTTGGCACCCGTGTTCAAACTGCGATCACAATGGGTCAAGTTGCAGAGCCATACATTCCACTACGAGCGATTCGTCACTTAGAGAAAGGCCGCGTTGTAATTTTTGGCGCAGGCGCTGGAATGCCATTTTTTACAACAGATACTGTCTCGGCCCAGCGCGCACTTGAAATTGGTGCTGAAGCTTTGCTGCTTGCCAAGAGCGGTGTCGACGGTGTGTACAGCGCAGATCCCAAGAAGGATCCAAGTGCGACTAAGTACGACACAATCACTTACAACGAGGTTTTATCAAAATCACTTGCTGTCGCAGATGCAGCAGCTTTCGCGTTATGTCGCGAAAACAAGTTACCAATTGTTGTCTTTGATTTGATGAAAAATGGAAATATCGGCCGCGCAGTACGTGGCGAAGTAATTGGAACCCTCGTCGCATAAGCGATGAGACAGATGTACGAAGCGGCAAGAGGAGCGAAGAAATGGCAGATGTAGCAAGCGCCCTTAAGGACGCTGAAACCAAGATGAACAAAGCGGTAGAGGTTGCGAAGGATGATTTCGCAACAATCCGCACAGGTCGTGCTCATCCATCGCTATTTAACAAGGTAATGGTTGATTACTACGGTACCTATACCGCTCTTTCACAATTAGCAACGATTCAAGTTCCAGAAGCGCGCATGGCGCTGATTTCTCCATTTGATAAAGGTGCAATGGCTTCGATTGAAAAAGCTATCCGCGAATCAGATTTGGGCGTAAATCCAGGCAATGACGGAACAGTTATCCGTGTGAATTTCCCTCAACTTACCGAAGAGCGTCGCAAGGAGTTCATCAAAGTTGTAAAGAGTAAAGCTGAGGATTCAAAGATTTCCATGCGAAATATTCGTCGCGCTGCAAAAGAGGCGATGGAAAAAATGGAAAAAGATGGCGATATCGGAAAAGATGATTTAGCTCGCGCAGAAAAAGAGTTAGAGAAAATTACATCCGAACATGTTGCAAAAATTGATGAACTGCTTAAGCACAAAGAGGTCGAACTCCTAGAAGTTTAGGGGCTCACTTATGTCAGATCTGCACTCGATCAACGAAGCGATCAATAAGAAGGCTGGGCGAAAGCTTTTGCCTTCCATTGGTGTCGGATTATCGCTGATCGCTTTGGTCGGGTTCACGCTTTCCTATCAACGTGAAATTTTTGCGATCGTAGTCGCTATTGCTGTCATTCTGGGATTGCGTGAACTTGTGCGCGCATTCGCCGCCCGAGGAATTGTCATTTCCTTCAATACGCTTTCATTGGCTGCAATTGGTTTGTCATATGCAGCATGGGTTGGGGGAGTCGCAGGTCTTGCAGTTGCAACGGCAATCGCATTCCCGTTATTGCTTATTCGTGCACTTTTGCAGGGCCCAGATGGATTTGTTGCAAAGGCAACAGCAACAACTTTTGGACTTTTGTACCTACCCTTCTTGGCAGGGTTTTTAATTTTGCTAGCTCGTCCAAGTACAGGTTTTCAACGAGTTATGACCTTTATGGTTTTGGTTGGTTGCAACGACACTTTTGGTTACATCGTTGGAGTCTTGCTGGGTAAGCATCCATTGGTTCCCAAGATTTCTCCTAAGAAGAGTTGGGAAGGCCTAGCAGGCTCAATCATTTTTACCGTGATTGGTGGATGCCTTGCTTTCAAATACATCATGGATATGCATTGGTGGATTGGAATTATCGTTGGTCTGATGATTGTCTTTACAGCCACCTGTGGTGATTTGATTGAAAGTGCTATGAAGCGAGATATGAGTTTGAAAGATATGGGCACATTGTTGCCCGGACATGGCGGGATGTTGGATCGTTTAGATTCAGTAGTGTTGTCAGCACCTGCTTTGTGGCTGGCTCTTGAACTTGTAAAGCATTTCCTATGAGCGGCAAAGTGCCAGAGCTAAATCTGGTCTTTGATGAACCAGTTCAGCGCAAGAAGGCCCCCAAGCACCTTGCAGATTTTGCACCCGCCGATCGAAAGGCGTTTGCGAAGGAATTAGGTTTTCAACCTTTCCGTGCCAGTCAAATAGCTAATCATTACTTCTCGCATCTTTCGGCAAACCCAGAAGACTGGACCGATATTCCCGCCGCTGAACGTCAGGCGATTGCAGATGCATTAATTCCAAAAATGACTGAACTTGTTACAACTCGAACCACCGATAATGGGATGACACGTAAAGATTTGTGGAAGTTACATGATGGCGTGTTAGTTGAAAGCGTTTTGATGCGTTATACAGATCGAGTAACGGTATGTATTTCATCCCAAGCTGGATGCGGTATGAACTGTCCATTCTGTGCCACAGGCCAAGCGGGATTGACTCGCAACCTGTCTGCTGCAGAAATTACCGATCAGATTGTTGCCGCTGCGCGAGCATGTGCAAATGGTGAATTACCTGGTGGGCCAACCCGTCTTTCAAACATTGTATTTATGGGTATGGGAGAACCGTTAGCGAACTACAACGCAGTGGTTCGAACCCTTCGCAACATTACAGACCCAAATCCAGATGGCTTGGGAATCAGTGCTCGTTCAGTAACAGTTTCAACAGTTGGCTTAGTCAACGGAATTGAAAAACTGACAGAAGAAGGCATTAGTTGTACTTTGGCAGTTTCACTTCATACACCGGATGATGAACTTCGTGACACCTTGGTTCCGATCAATAATCGCTACAACGTGCGAGAAGTGCTTGCAGCAGCCGATGCCTATGAAAAGAAGACGGGCCGTCGTTATTCAATCGAGTATGCCCTGATCAGAGACATTAATGATCAATCGTGGCGTTCGGACCTTTTGGGACGTCTGCTGAAAAATCGTAATGCCCATGTCAATTTAATTCCTCTCAATCCAACCCCAGGTTCGAAGTGGACCGCTTCTCGTCGTGAAGATGAAGCAGAGTTCGTTCGCATCCTTGAAAGTTATGGAGTCCCAGTGACTGTCCGCGATACTCGCGGTCGTGAAATCGATGGGGCGTGTGGCCAATTAGCAGCGGCAGAAAAAGGCAAGCCCGTCGCTTAAATTGGGACTAGTTACTTCTAGCCCGAATTGCTAGGCTCTGGAACATGAAAAAGCTCAGTAATTTCGTTAATGGAAAATCAGTCGAATCCACTTCAGGAGAAACCACGACTTTGGTTAATCCTGCAACCGGACAACCTTTTGCAACAGCACCTAAATCAAATGCGGCAGATATTGATGCTGCATTTAAGGCAGCTAGTGATGCGTTTGTAGATTGGCGCGATTCAACACCTTCGCAGCGTCAACGTGCATTGTTGAAAATTGCAGATGCCATCGAATCTCGAGCCGATGAAGTAATTGCCATCGAAGTTGAAAACACCGGTAAGCCAGTGTCATTAACGACATCTGAAGAAGTGCCTCCGATGGTTGATCAAATTAGATTCTTTGCAGGAGCTGCACGAAATCTCGAAGGCAAATCTGCGGGCGAATATATGGCAGGAATGACATCAATAATTCGTCGCGAGCCAGTTGGTGTTATTGGCCAAGTAACTCCTTGGAACTACCCAATGATGATGGCGGTATGGAAGTGGGCACCTGCTATTGCTGCAGGAAACACCGTTGTGTTAAAGCCAAGTGATACGACACCAGCATCAACTGTCTGGATGGCAAATTTGATGGCTGAATTTTTACCTGCAGGTGTTTTCAATGTTGTTTGTGGCGAGCGCGAAACAGGTGCATCACTTGTTAATCACAAGCGTCCTGACATGGTTTCAATCACAGGATCTGTTGGCGCAGGAATTCAGGTTGCAGAATCTGCGGCAAAGCAGTTAAAACGTGTTCACCTGGAACTTGGTGGAAAAGCACCAGTTGTCGTGTTTGCTGATGCAGATTTACCTGCAGCAGCAGAAGCGATTGCAGTTGCCGGATATTTCAACGCTGGCCAAGATTGCACCGCAGCAACTCGCGTGATTGTTCAAGACTCCGTGTATCAAGAATTTGTTGCGCTCTTAACTGAGCAAGCCAAGGCAATTGCCATTGGCGCACCTCATGATGAGGATGTTTTCTTGGGACCTGTAAACAACAGCAACCAGCTGGCACGAGTCAGTGATCTGCTTTCTCGAGTCCCAGCCCATGCCCAAGTAATGACAGGTGGAGCAGCACTTGATCGCCCTGGCTTCTTTTTCCCAGCAACGATCGTTGCAGGTCTTGCCCAGGATGATGAACTGATCCAGAACGAAATCTTTGGGCCTGTCATCACAGTTCAGAAGTTCAGTGACGAAGCCCAGGCTGTTGCTATGGCAAACGGGGTCGATTACGGATTGGCATCTAGCGTCTGGACCGCCAACCACGGAACCGCGATGCGCATG
>JBEINN010000145.1:0-2624 GCA_040378115.1 Candidatus Planktophila sp.
ATACGGATCAATTACTCCTTCGCTCTGATCATTGCCAATTACGCAACCACCAACAAAGTGGGCGGTAAAAGGGGCATCAATGAGATCGCCAACATGTCCGCCTGCTATTCCGCCATGCTTTTGTGCAATGTGTCTTACGGCCTCGTTAGCTGCTGGAATATATGTGGCGTTTGGGTGCTCAGGATCATTGGTTGAAGTTAAATGCCACCCAAAGATTGATTTTTTTCCTCGAACAGAGACCGATGAGTCAACATTTTGCATCGTTAGTGCAATAACTGTTCGCTCACTCCAACGTCGTACATTCAAAATCTTAAGGAGAAGTTTTGGATTAGCTACAAACTGCTTCCACCACTGCTTTCGTCGATCTTGTGATGAATGACCATCGGTCATGATGGTTTGTAGCAAGCCCATTAGATTAGAACCTTTGCCGTAGCGAACAGGTTCAATATGAGTGTTTTCATCAGGGAAGAAGGAAGAAGTAATGGCACTTCCATCACTGTAATCAATATCAGTATTTTGCATCAGCGCACCTGTAAGGGCTTCGCTATTAGTTCTAGATAAATCACCCAAACGATCAGAAATCGCTGGCAGTACCTGGTCATCTTTCATCTTATGGAGGAGTTTTTGAGTGTTAAATGTTCCAGCGGCAACAATTACATCTTTAGCAAAAAATATTGTGCCCTTTTCGCCCAACCAGTCATCAGTTTTTCGGGTTGAAATCTTCCACTCACCGTTAGCCAACTTCTCAATCTTTGTGGCAGTCGTCATTGGAAAAACTTGAGCTCCAGCTTTTTCAGCTAGCCCCAAGTAGTTTTTAGGTAATGTGTTTTTTGCGTTGAATCTGCATCCACTCATACAAGCACCGCACTGCATACATCCGTTGCGATCAGGGCCGACACCTCCAAAGAATGGATCTTTACTTGCAACACCTTTGCCATCACCAAAATAGATTCCAAGTGGAGCCATCTTGAATGTGTGACCCACACCCATTGCTTCAGCAGCTTCTTTCATGGCTTTATCGCTATTAGAAAAATAAGGGTTCTCTGTTACGCCCAACATTCGACGAGCTTGGTCATACCAAGGTTCCAACTCTTCTTTCCAGTTAGTAATTGATGCCCATTGTTTATCAGTGAAGTATTGATCACCTGGTTGATACAAAGTATTGGCATAAACCAAAGACCCGCCACCAACACCTGCGCCAGCTAAAACCAATACATCAGGCAACACGTGGATGCGTTGGATTCCGTAGAGCCCAAGTTTTGGAGCAAAAAGGAATTTACTGATTCGCCATGAAGTCTTTGGGAAATCTTTATCTCGAAAGCGCTTTCCTGCCTCAAGCACAGCAACGCTATAACCTTTTTCTTTAAGGCGAAGTGCAGATACGGATCCACCAAAGCCGGATCCAATTACAACAACATCAAATGTTTTCTTCACGGATTTTCCATGTAGTTCCATAGGACTCAAGTGAATCTAAAAATGGCTTTGCATCAAACCATTCAGGGCCTGCAACTCCTTCAGGTTTCCAGATCCCTTTATGGATTAACTCCATTGCAATTACTGGATTTACCGCTGTTTGCCATACAACTGCTTGATCTCCGTATTCGGCCATAGACCACTCGTTATCAATGACGTTATACATATAACAAGCGTAAGGCTTTCCCTCGTTGTTTAGGCCCTTTACTAATGCACCTGCACAAGTTTTGCCCTTCATGCGAGAACCTAACGTCGCAGGATCTGGCAAAGAAGCTGCAAGTAGATCGCGAGGAGAGACTGAGATTCCCTGGACGTCAACATTTTCTTTGCGATCCATACCGAGCATGTGAATGGTTTTTAAGGTTGTAATGAATTGAGCACCAAGGCCGTATTTAAAGTTAACTTTCTTGGCATCAACTTTTTGGGGGATTAAGACAACTTCTTCGTGTTCAACGTTCACGCACTCGACTGGACCAATTCCCTCAGGGAAATCAAAAGTTTCTATTTCACTAAATGGCTCTGTTGTAAACCAACCACGGCCATCTTCCCAAACCAATGGGGGATTTAAACATTCTTCGATTGTTGTCCAGATTGAGAATGAAGGTGCAAAGTCATAACCTTCAACAGTTAAGTTAGAGCCATCGAATATTGTTATGGAGTCAATTACAGAGAAGAGATGGTCTGCGGCATAACGTGCAAATACATCACTCATTCCAGGCTCTATACCCATTCCAACTAGTGCGTAAATATCGCGCTCTTTCCAGTTCCAATCACGGGCAAACTGTTCATCTCCCAGCTTTACGCCAGTTTCGGAGTTTGGATAGTGGGGGTGTGGTCGGGATAAAGACATCGCCATATCAATGTAGTTAGTACTTTCAATTTCACAGGCTAGAAAAATTGGCATCACAAAACGTGGATCAACAGCGTTGACTACAACATCTGGTTTCACTTTACGAATAAGAGCTCGGATATCTTCAAGCTCAGCAGCGTTAACTTCGGCTGCTGAAAACCTGGAGTCCTTTACGCGTACTACTGCTTCTTCAGCACGAGAGAGCGTGCGATCTGCAATAACCATGGAAGTAATAAATGACTTGCGAGAAGCGATATTGACAATAGCTCTGCCAACTCCGCCCGCGCCTATAACTAGCGCC
>JBEINN010000027.1:0-8016 GCA_040378115.1 Candidatus Planktophila sp.
AGAGCGAGTTCGCTTTATGTCACCGCACCCACGTGATTTCACCGATGATGTCATTGAGGCTATGGCGCAAACACCTAACGTTATGCCTCATTTGCACATGCCTTTGCAATCTGGTTCAGATCGAATTCTGCAACACATGCGCAGGTCATATCGAACCGATAGATATTTGGGAATTCTAGATCGCGTACGGGCAGCTATTCCACATGCTGCCATTACAACTGACATCATCGTTGGTTTCCCAGGTGAGACCGAAGAAGATTTTCAGGCGACATTAGATCTTTGTTCTAAAGCGCGTTTTACCGCTGCCTATACCTATCAATATTCAAAACGCCCTGGAACACCTGCTGCGACTATGCCTGATCAAGTTGCGGCAGAAGTTGTTGGCGAGCGATACACACGCTTACACAACCACCAACAGTCAATTTCCTTGTCAGTAAATCAAGAAGCTATCGGTACAACCCACAAAGTATTAGTGGGTGATTACGAAGGTCGCCGCGATGAGGCGCAAGAACGTTTAACTGGCCGCAGTGAAGACTTTAGATTGGTTCACTTTGACAACAAGTTTGTCGCCCGCCCCGGTGATGAAGTAGAAGTAAAGATATCCGAAGCCTCTGCGCACTACTTAATTGGTGAGCCTCTATCGGTTCGTCAAACCAGGGGAGCGCAAGCACATCAAGTGAGAATTGAAACCCCAGGGCCTGCATCGACCATGCTTGGAATCCCAACGGTTAAGCGATGAGATTGATTGTCATTTGTGGCGCAACCGCCACAGGTAAGAGCGACTTGGCCGTTTCACTTGCACAAGAGATAAATGCCGAAGTAATAAATGCCGATTCCATGCAGCTGTATAAGGGCATGGATATTGGCACTGCCAAAATCAGTATGCAAGAGCGCAAAGGGGTTGCGCACCACATGATGGATCTGCTTGAAGTTAATCAAGATGCCAATGTTGCCTGGTATCAAGAAAATGCTCGCTCGGTGATTTCAGATATTCATGCTCGGGGTAAAGATGCAATCATCGTTGGTGGCACAGGGTTGTATATCAAAGCGATCTTGGATGAACTTAATTTTCCCGATACCGATCCGGTGGTTCGTGCCGAACTGGAACTCGAATTTGCAACAAAGGGGATCGAACCACTCTTTGAACGCCTAGAAAAACTAGATCCTGCTGCAGCTTTGGCGATCGATAAAGCTAATTCTCGTCGAGTAATTCGCGCATTGGAAGTAATCAAAATAACTGGCAAACCTTTCACCGCAAACTTACCCCGCGAAGAAAGTTCACGGTATCCAGCGGCACAACAGTTTGGTCTAGTAATGGATCGCGATACCTTGTCAGAGCGAATCTCTTTGCGTGTTGATCGCATGTGGGAACAAGGCTTAGTCCAAGAGACAGAAAAACTAATGGCCGCCGGAATCATGCAGGGAACAACAGCTCAACGAGCCTTGGGTTATGCGCAAGTGATTGCTCAGATCGAAGGCAAGGTAAGCGAAGAAGAAGCTCAGGAAGAGACTAAAAGAGCAACCAGGCAGTATGCCCGCCGTCAAGAAACTTGGTTTTCTCGTGATGATCGCATCACCTGGATTTCGCCGATTCAAAACGCCCTCGAGCGCATCCTTGAATCGATAAACTAATAACAATGATTGCAACGTACGGCCACGGTACCGAAAACGATTTTGTACTCGTTTTCGATCCTAGCGATGAACACTCCATTACGACCGCCCAAACGGCGGCGATATGTAATCGAGAAACAGGTATCGGTGCTGATGGTTTGATTCGAATGATCAAGCGAGACGGCAAATGGTTTATGGATTACCGAAATGCCGATGGTTCTCTTGCCGAAATGTGTGGCAATGGCATTCGAGTCATGGCCAGGTACTTGGTAGAACGTGGGCACCAGCCTGAAGGAATTTTCGCCATCAATACCCGTGACGGAGTTAAGCATCTACGGGTCCCTCTTACAGATGACATTTCAGTAAACATGGGGCAAGTAACCGATGAAGGCGAATCAATTACAGCCGGTACAAATGGACATATTTGGAATGGGTACAACATCAGCGTTGGAAACCCTCACGCAGTGGTATTTGTTGATGACATGGCGGAAATCGGAGAACTCAATGAGCCCCCTGTTGTGCGTCCACGCGATTCATACCCAGAAGGCGTAAACGTTGAGTTTGTAAAAATTACCGAAGGCAACTCAATACAGATGCGCGTCTTTGAGAGAGGCTCTGGTGAAACTCGATCATGTGGAACCGGAACCTGTGCCGTAGCTTTAGCTGCAACCTTGCACACCAAGGGAAGATTGCCGGCAACATGGATTATCAACCCACCAGGTGGCCGACTTGAAGTTTCAATCGATGGGCACTCAAATGCAACTCTCACAGGCCCCGCTGTTTTAGTTCGAGATGTAGATATCTCGAGGTTTCTTCTTGAGTAAGGATTTTGATTTAGAGTTTGAGAAACTGCTTCAAGAAAGTGCCCGAGTCGCGGCCGAATTTGATGCAAGCGAAGAAGACAAAAACATAGATCAATCTCAAGAACTCTCCGAACGCCATGCACTGCGCCGTGTTCAAGGCTTTTCAACTGAACTTCAGGATATTTCCGAGGCTGAATATCGCCAATTACAACTAGAACGAGTTGTTCTAGTTGGTGTGTGGACCGAAGGCACGATCAAGGATGCCGAAAATTCTTTGGCAGAATTAAAAGCTTTGGCTGAAACTGCAGGGTCAGAAGTTCTGGAAGGTTTGATTCAACGTCGAGATAAACCTGATCCAGCGACTTACATCGGTTCAGGAAAAGTCGTCGAACTTAAGCAGGTTGTAATGTCCACTGGCGCAGATACGGTTGTGTGTGATGGTGAGCTGTCACCATCACAACTTCGACAGCTCGAAGATAAATTAAAGGTCAAAGTTGTAGATCGAACCGCGCTGATTCTGGATATTTTCGCTCAGCATGCCAAAAGTAAAGAAGGTAAAGCGCAAGTCGAATTAGCACAGATTGCATATTTGCTTCCACGTCTTCGCGGTTGGGGTGATTCACTGTCGCGCCAAGTAGGTGGACGAGCTGCAGGCGGTGCAGGAATTGGTGGACGCGGACCAGGTGAAACAAAGATAGAAACCGATCGACGTCGCATTAGAGACAAAATGGCAAAACTTCGACGCGAGATTGCCGAGATGAAGATATCTCGCGACACCAAACGCCAAGAACGGCGCAGATTCAATACTCCATCGGTGGCTATTGCAGGTTATACAAACGCTGGTAAATCCTCATTACTCAACAAATTGACCGATGCGGGAGTTTTAGTAGAAAACGCACTTTTTGCAACTCTGGATCCGACGGTTCGCAAGACCCAAACAAGTGATGGTCGAATTTACACACTCAGCGATACTGTCGGTTTCGTCAGGCATCTCCCGCATCAACTTATTGATGCCTTTAAATCAACTCTTGAAGAAGTTTCTGAATCAGATTTAATCGTGCATGTTGTTGATGGGTCGCATCCTGATCCATATGAACAAATCAAAGCGGTCCGCCTGGTTATTGATGAGATCGGCGGAAAGGACATTCCGGAAATCATCGCCATCAATAAGGTTGATATTGCAGACCCAAATGTGATTATGGAAATTCTGCGCAAAGAACCAAATAGCTATGCCTTTTCAGTGCGCACAGGCTTTGGTGTAGAAGGGTTGCTGCACGCAATTGAAAGCTCGCTTCCTCGCCCTTCTGTTGAAATTAACGTTGTGATTCCTTATGACAGAGGAGATTTGGTACATGCCATTCATGAACGAGGTGAGATTTTCTCCGAGCAGTACATTGCAGAAGGAACCTCAATCCACGCACGAGTGGATGGGGGATTGGCGCAAAGAATCGAGAATTCCCGCATAAGTGGGGAATAACACCGACACGCCGTGCGTTATACCGAGCAGAACACAGTCAAATGCGCCATGATGCGCCCGCAAGCACTTAATCAAGAGTCGAGAAATTGAAAAGGCGGTGAGAGCAATGGCAACAGATTACGACACACCCAGAAAAACTGATGAGGAACTTCATGAGGAGTCTCTAGAAGAACTCAAGGCTAAGCGTGTTGATGCTCAATCCGGTCAAATCGATGTTGATGAAGCCGAAGCTGCTGAAAATCTAGAACTACCAGGTGCAGATCTTTCAGGTGAAGAACTTGCTGTTCGCGTTGTTCCAAAGCAAGTTGATGAGTTCACCTGCTCTCGTTGTTTCTTGGTGCATCACATGACGCAGTTAGCTAAGGGCGAAGGCGCTAAAGCTGTTTGTAAAGAGTGCAACTAACTCTTTAGTGCTTTAAGTAGTTCTTGTCCATTATTTGTCGTGATTAACCAGTACGGAGTTCTGTCTCGCTCATCTGATACCTGCAGCTTCATTGCTTTGCTACTCCAAAATCTAATTGCAAGATAAGCCAAGGGATCTGCATCTCTGGTGCGAATTAACTTCACTTCGGCAGAAGTAAGAACTGTCACTTCTCCAATGTAAATGTGCTCTATCGAAGCGCCGCCGACCCGTAAATGATTTTGGTCGACCTCAATTTTTAGTGCCGTTTTGAAGTACAAGTAAATGAGCCAAAGGGTCAGTAGACCAAAGGTGATTAATGCTGGTGTATTTCCAAGGGCGGCCCAAATAGATAAAACCATCGAAAGAAACAGGAAGTAGACAAAGGCAACAAGCCAAAGTGGTGCACGTATCACTTCTCTATAACTCAAACCCTTTTCGGTCATGGGGATTACCGTATCCGATATTGAAGGAGTAAAGTTCAGGTATGGCACGTATTCCAAGTACGACCGCTCCCGAAGGAGCGATAATCCCTGAGAGACATCCGAAGGCTCCGGCAATCGGTAGCAAAATTCCATCTCACTTTGGACATTGCTTTGGTTGCGGAGAACTTCATCCAACTGGACTTCATCTTGTTGCTTACGCAGGTCAGGGCATGGATGTCACTGCAGAATTTACAGTTAGCGAAAATCACCAAGGCGCTCCGGGACTTGCACACGGGGGACTTTTGTCCTTAGCTTTTGATGAGGCACTTGGAAAACTTATGTGGTTGTTGCGAGCACCTGCCGTGACTGGACGCTTAGAAACTGATTTCTTAAAGCCAGTACCGGTGGGATCAACGCTTCACATTAGTGCTCAGATCACAGGTCAGGTAGACCGAAAGGTTTACACAGAAGCTATTGGTCGCTTGAACTCACCTGATGGTGAAATTGCAGTAAAGGCAGCAGCGCTGTTTATCGTTGTCACTATGGATCACTTTTTGAATAATGCGCCTAAAGAATACTTAGAGCAATTAGCAAAAACGCCAGAACTTATGGCTTATGTTGATGCAACCTTTGGGGTTAATCCATAATCATGAGCAATGTTCAGGTTTTGATCACACGTTTGGATGATTCAATCCCGCTTCCACGCTACGCAAAAGGTGGAGATGCTGGTGCGGATATAGTTTCTAGAATTGATATCACCTTAAAGCCAGGCGAAAGAGCCCTTGTACCGACTGGAATTTCAATCGCTTTGCCCGATGGATACGCAGCTTTTGTGCATCCGCGTTCAGGTCTAGCCATTAAGCACGGGGTAACCATGGTTAATGCGCCAGGAACAGTGGATGCGGGCTTTAGAGGTGAACTGCAGTGCATCATGATTAATCATGATCAGCACGAGTCCATAACTTTCAAAAAGGGTGACCGCATCGCTCAGCTAGTTATTCAAAAGGTAGAGCGTGCCGAATTTGTTGAAGTCAAGGATTTGCCAGGTTCAGGCCGTGGCACCGATGGTTTCGGGTCAACGGGTCGCGCATGAGCCAACATGATGAAGATCGAGACAAGGTTGTTAACGCATTAGGAGGCAAGAAGGGGCTAATTGATTCGGGTGTTCCTGCCGTAGTTTTCTTGATTGTTTTTAACTTTACTAAAGAGGTTTCTACTGCAACCTGGTCTGCACTTTCCTTATCGCTATTGTTGGCGATTTTTAGGCTGATTAAGAAAGATACGATTCAGCACTCAGTTTCTGGAGTGATTGGCGTATTGATCTGTGCCTATTTTGCCAATCGAAGTGGAAACGCCGAAGATTTTTACATTCCAAAGTTGCTCACAAATCTTGGCTACGGAACGGTTTACTTGATTGCAAACCTTGTGGGTTGGCCTATTTTGGGTCTTGTATTGGGACCATTGCTCGGAGAAAATCTTACATGGCGCAATAATCCAGCTCGAAAGAAGATGTACATCAAGGCAAGTTGGTTGTGGGTTGCGATGTTCTTTGTACGAATTGCTGTTCAGTATCCGATCTACAAGAGTGGAAACGTGAATCTTTTGGGAACAGTAAATCTTGCGATGGGATATCCGTTATTTTTTATTACGGCCTATGCAACATGGTTGGTCATAAAGGCCGGACCACCAGCTCAAAAAATTAGTATTTAAGAGATAAAGCAGGCTTTAATTTGAGCCTCTGCATCAGCGGATGCAACAAAGAGAAGCTCATCACCAGCAATAAAGACATCATGTGCTTTAGCGGTGATTACACGACCGTCACGCACGATCGCAGCAAGCGCGGCATTTTCTGGAAGTTCGATTTCTTCGACAGTTTTTCCGATACAGGCTGAACCATCTGGAAGCGTAAGTTCTACAAGGTTTGCTTGGCCTTTTCTAAATGAGAACAAGCGAACAACATCGCCAACACTGACAGCTTCTTCGACAAGGGCAGCAATGATTCGGGGAGTAGATACTGCAACATCGACACCCCAAGATGAATCAAAGAGCCATTCATTCTTTGGATGATTGATGCGGGCAACAACACGTGGGACGCCGTATTCAGTTTTACCCAGTAGCGATGTCACAAGGTTTGCCTTGTCATCACCGGTTGCAGCGACCAATACCTGGCAGTTATTGAGGTGTGCGTTGTCTAGCGAAGTGATTTCGCAAGCATCTGCCATCAGCCATTCAGCATCTGGCACGCTCTCTAATTTCAAGGCCTTTGGATCCTTATCAATCAAGAGAACTTGGTGACCATTATCCAAAAGTTCGCGAGCAATAGCTCGACCCACATTTCCGGCTCCTGCAATTGCAATTCTCATTAACGTTCACCTTCTGGGCTACTTGCAAGAATTTCTTCGGTTCGAGCAACATCATTATCTGAAACCATCACATGGACCAGGTCGCCTTGCTGCAAAACGGTGTGCTCATCTGGGATTAATCCTTCACCCAGTCGAGTAATAAAGGCCACCCGAGCAGGTGTCATTGCATCAATAAGAAGTGTTGGGCGTCCATACCAATCATCCTGAGGATGAACTTCGCATAGTTGCACCATTCCGGTTGCATCGCGCCACTCGGAACGAGAACCTTCGGGAACTAACCGACGCAAAATCTGATCGGTTGCCCATAAGACAGTGGCAACAGTTGGAATGCCTAGACGTTGGTAAATTTCTGCGCGACCTGGATCGTAGATTCGCGCGACAACGTTATGAACACCGTAGGTTTCGCGAGCAACACGAGCAGCCAAAATATTTGAATTATCGCCATTACTTACAGCAGCAAAGGCATCAGCATCTTGTATGCCAGCTTCTAGAAGTGTGTCTCTATCAAAGCCAACACCAGTGACGGTACGACCTTTGAAGTTTGGACCTAAGCGGCGAAAAGCCTCACGGGCTTGATCGATGATTGAAACGGTATGCCCAGCGGCTTCGAGTTCGATGGCCAAAGATGAACCAACTCGACCGCAACCCATGATTACTACGTGCACAGGAAGTAACTTACACCCATAAACTTCCTTCTATGGCATCAAACAAGAGTTCAACGCTAAAAATTGGTGATTTGATCGATGTCACTATTGAAAAAGTCGCGCACGGGGGACATTTTATTGCCCGCCATGACGGGGCGGTTATCTTTGTGCGGCACGCTATTCCTGGCGAGCAGTGCATCATTGAAATCACAAGTACGGGTTCATCCTTTAATCGCGCAGATGTTGTCTCAGTCGCGCAACATTCCGAATTTAGAGTTCAGCCGCCATTTCAG
>JBEINN010000075.1:0-4882 GCA_040378115.1 Candidatus Planktophila sp.
CCGCAATCGCTGCCGCGGTAAAATCAGCAGAGGATCGCCTAGGTGATTCAGGTCGAGTTTTATTGCGTGCATCCGGAACTGAACCGCTGGTTAGAGTCATGGTTGAAGCTGCCAGTGATAGCCTTGCGCAAGAAGTCGCTCAGCACCTTGCAAATACAGTTAAAAACGAACTGGGGTAAATGATATGTGCGGAATTGTGGGTTACACAGGGCCACAATCTGCCTCACATCCCTTGATCGAAGGTCTGCGTCGACTTGAATATCGCGGTTATGACTCAGCCGGAATTGCTCTTGGTACACCAGGCAAGCTGTTCATTGAAAAAAAGGCGGGCAAGCTCTCTAACTTAGAGAACTCATTAGATGCTTCCCTGCCTAATGTTCATTCAGGTATCGGTCACACACGTTGGGCAACTCATGGTGGACCAACAGATGGAAATGCACATCCTCACGTAGATAATGAAGGAAAGCTTGCAGTTATCCATAACGGAATTATTGAAAACTACACCGAGCTGCGTTCACAACTTGAAGCAAAAGGTCACAAGTTTTCATCAGAAACAGACACCGAATCTGTTGCACATTTGCTCAGTGATTTACGTAAAGAACACAAAGGCGACCTAACAGCGGCAATGCGTGATGCAGTCAAAGCTCTTCGAGGGTCATTTACTTTGCTGGCTATTCACGCCGATACTCCCGATGTAATCGTTGGGGTTCGTCGAAACTCACCACTTGTTGTTGGCTTAGGCGATGGCGAAAACTTTATGGCATCTGATGTTGCTGCATTTATTGAGTTTACGAAGAAAGCGATCGAACTGGGCCAAGATGAGATTGTCACTATGACTCCGACATCTGTCGAAATTACAGATCTTGATGGCAAGCCGGTAAAGCCCAAGCAGTATGAAATTTCATGGGATGCAACTGCTGCGCAAAAGGGTGGCTTTGCACATTTCATGCTCAAAGAGATCTTTGAACAACCAAAGGCAGTTGCCGATACCTTGATTGGGCGCTTAAGTGATAACAATCAAATTTTGTTAGATGAACTTCACATGAGCGCAGATGAGATTCGCTCGCTAAAGAAAATCACTGTCATCGCTTGCGGTACCGCTTATCACGCAGGAATGGTTGCAAAGTATGCGATTGAAAAATGGGCGAAGATCCCCGTAGACGTTGAGATTGCAAGCGAGTTTAGATATCGCGATCCAATCATCAATCCAAGCACTTTGATTATTGCGATTTCACAATCTGGCGAAACTATGGATACTTTGATGGCAGTTCGTCATGCAAAAGCAGCAGGCGGAAGAGTATTAGCAATTTGTAATACAAATAGTTCGACTATTCCCCGCGAATCAGATGCGGTTCTCTATACACATGCAGGACCTGAAATCGCAGTGGCATCTACTAAGGCGCTACTTACCCAGATCATCGCTGTTTACTTAATTGGATTACACCTTGGCCAAGTAAATGGATCGTTGAAGGATTCTGAAGTACGCGATCTTTACAAAGAGCTGCTAGAACTACCAGGCAAGATTGAACAGATCCTTGAAACCGTCGAACCTCTTCGCGAGCTAACTCGTACATTTGCACAAAACAACACAGTTTTGTTCTTGGGCAGAAACATCGGTTATCCAGTCGCGCTTGAAGGTGCACTTAAGTTAAAAGAGCTTGCTTATATCCATGCCGAGGGTTTTGCTGGGGGAGAGCTTAAGCATGGCCCGATTGCACTAATTGATCAGGGAACTCCAGTTATTGCAATTCTTCCAGCAGGACATGAACATGCCCTTGATGAAAAGATGCTCAGCAATATTCAAGAGGTTAAAGCTCGTGGAGCTCGTGTAATTGTAATTGCCGAAGAAGGTGCACATGTCGAAGGTGCTGAACACATCATTCGTATTCCAATTGCTCCTGCTTTGTTTCAGCCGATACTAGCAACGGTTCCATTGCAGGTATTTGCTTACGAAATGGCTGTTGTGCGTGGCAATGATGTTGATCAACCAAGAAACTTGGCAAAATCTGTAACGGTTGAATAATGGAAAAATTGTCACAAAACCGTCGACGTCAGATGGACAGAGCACTTCGCTGGTCCTTACTTCTTTTTGTTGGCTTCTTGGTAGTAACACAACAGGTCCTTACTAATGGCCCACTAGTTGCTTATGACAAAGAGATTAACAGCCAACCTAAACCTCAATTTGAAGGTCTTGCAGGGTTCATTCTTAGACGTTTAGATGATTTGGGCCTTCGCGGCCTTACCGCAACTGTGCTGTTAATTGCAGCATCATTTATTGCTTACAAGTTTAAAACTTGGCGTCCACTTAATTTAGCAATGATTTCATTACTTTCCCTCAATCTTGTTGTTGGAACTTTCAAACTTATTTTAGGTCGAACAAAACCTAGAGATGGCTTTGATTTATTGCATGCAGGGGGGATGTCATATCCAAGCGGACATGCATCAAATGCGGTTTTATCGTGGGGAATTTTGGCCTACTTGATTTATCGTTATGCAAAGGTTGATCGCTATCAAGGTCGTCTTGCTACTACTGGTGTTGTTCTGATCAGTCTGACAGTTTGTGTGGTTTCACTGATTCGCCATACTCATTGGTTTAGCGATCTTTTGGGTGGCTTGTTTGTGGGAAGTGCATTATTGGTGGCTGTAATCGCTATTGATAGGTATGTTCCCTCTAAAAGTCAGTTGCACTAGACTTCAACAATGTTCGATCGAGCTGAAGCACGCGTTGATCTTGATCGCATCAAGGCAAATATCAAGCATCTAAAGGATGTTTCAGACACACCTGTAATGGCTGTCGTTAAGGCAGATGCATACGGGCATGGATTAGTTCCAGTTGCACAAGCAGCGCTCGAAGCCGGAGCTTCGTCATTAGGAGTCGCACTTCTTGAAGAAGCAATAACATTGCGTAAAGCCGAAATTACTGCGCCAATTCTTGCTTGGTTGGTTCCACCGGGATCTGATTTTAAGTTAGCAGTTGATAATCAAATCCAATTAGCTGCATCATCAATTAAAGCACTTGAGGAAATCGGTGCGGTGAAATCGGAGTTTCGCCCCAAGGTTCATTTAGAGGTAGATACCGGTATGACACGTGGTGGATTCCTAGATGAGTGGGGCAAGCTTGACGCCCATCATGTAGCAAATTTAGATGTAGTTGGAATTTTCTCTCACTTTGCGCGAGCGGATGAGCCAGGAGAAAAACACAATGAGGTTCAGTTAAATCGATTTAAAGAGATGGTTGCCACTTTAGAATCATTCGGTTACACCAACATAATTCGCCATCTTTCAAACTCTGCGGCAACACTCAATGATGAACAATCACGATTTGATATGGTCAGAGCCGGAATTGCAATTTATGGACTCTCACCAGATGTTAAAACCTTGGGAGACAGTGCAGTGCTCGGTCTAAAGCCAGCGATGCAACTTCGAGCAAAACTCCACTTAGTAAAAACAGTTCCAGCAAATTCACCAGTTGGATATGGTGCAACTGCCTACACATCTGCTGAGACAAAACTGGGAATTGTTGCAATGGGATATGCAGATGGAATTCCACGAATTGCACAAGGCGCGGGTGTCTTTGTTGATGGGAAACGTGCACCAATTATTGGACGAGTTTCTATGGATCAATTTGTGGTGGATCTGGGGGCTGAATCCAAGGCTGCCACGGGTGACTGGGTGATTATTTTTGGCGATGGCTCTACCGGTGAGTACACGGCAGATGATTGGGGAGCTGCAAGTGGCAGCATTAACTACGAAATAGTTACACGAATCGGCCCTCGTGTGTCTAGAATCTACGCACCTCATGTCTACTAATACCGCAGCGCTGCAAGTCGAACGAGTTAATGTCTCCTTCGGCGGTCTTCGTGCACTCAATGATGTTTATATAGAGATTGCAAAGAATGAGGTTGTCGGTTTAATCGGACCTAATGGTGCTGGCAAGACAACTTTATTTAACGCACTCTGTGGCTTAGTAACTCCAGATTCAGGTGAACTCCATCTCGATGGCAAGAAACAG
Organism: Candidatus Planktophila sp.; assembly: GCA_040378115.1. Lineage (GTDB taxonomy): Bacteria > Actinomycetota > Actinomycetes > Nanopelagicales > Nanopelagicaceae > Planktophila. Next base: position 4,013 of record JBEINN010000075.1, read on the forward strand.
GATTTCCCAAAACCTCATGAGCTTGTTGATTTAGGCATCGCACGAACACTGCAAGGCGTTGGACTCTTCGGAGATTTAACTGTTTTAGAAAATGTAATGATTGGTGCGCAACATTTAGCACAGACTGGATTCATTTCAGCAGCACTTGGTCTCAATAGAAAAGATGAAAATCAGATTCGTGATAAAGCCCGAGTTGCATTAGAGCGCGTCTATGCAGGTGGCATTGCACATCGCCGAGCCGACACTTTGTCATACCCGGACACAAAGCGTGTTGCCATTGCGCGTGCGCTAGTGAGTGAGCCAAAAATTTTAATGTTGGATGAACCTGCTGGAGGCTTGGGAAGTCAAGATATTGAGTGGATGAATTCGCTAATTAAGAATCTTAGTGTTGATATGTCTGTGCTTCTGATTGAACACCACATGGATGTTGTTATGTCAGTATGTAGCAGGCTCTATGTTCTTAACTTTGGTGAAGTAATTGCAAGTGGAGACGCCGAGAAAGTGCGACGTGATCCAGCGGTGATGGCTGCATATCTTGGAACAGGAGGCAACGATGTCGCTTAATGTTTCCAATTTAACTGTGCATCATGGTGCTATTTGTGCGGTCAACCAAGTTTCGATAGCGGTACCAACTGGCAAACTGGCAGCCATTATTGGGGCAAATGGGGCGGGCAAAACCACTTTACTGCGGGCGCTTTCAGGGCTTAATCACCCAACACATGGCTCAGTTATGTGGAAGGGCGAGAAGATTGTTGGGTTGAAGCCCGAAGTATTAGTTCGCCGTGGTATTTCACATGTATCCGAAGGTAAATCAGTTATTCCAGAGTTAACAGTGCGCGAGAACTTAGAGCTAGGTGCCATTTGGCGCCG
>JBEINN010000018.1:0-10007 GCA_040378115.1 Candidatus Planktophila sp.
GAAGATACTCAGCCATTTCATCTAGGAATGACTCCTGAGGTTTTCCAAGATGCTTTTCAAAAGATTTTTTCCAGCCAAGACTTTCAATATCTCTTAACAAATCCACCATACCCTTAAAGCCGATTTTTCCAACCAACCATTCAGTTAGGACTGCACCGTATTTATAAGGAGTTCCATCATTTGGCAAGTTATCTGACCCGTCGCTGTAAGAGAGACGAGGAACAGTATTTTTCAAAATCCAACTTGAGAAGTCATCTTTTGTCATCTTTGCATTCCTGTTTTCGCCATAACTAGAGAACCAACTTTGCGCACGATGGCGGACGAAATATTCGGGGTCATTCATTGCCGCCGCAAGAAGTCCGAAATACTCAGCAGATCCCTCCATGAACCAGACCGGGTTCTCGCGAATGTAATGGTTTCCAGATAGGTCAAACTGAATTTGGTGAAACCACTCATGTTCTATTCTTAGGAAAAAACTGTCTGTCAAGAAAATTGATGGTTGCAGAAGTACATATGAATGCGTTACAGAAGCAGCGGGAGAAAGCTTCGGTGCCAGAATCGGGCGCCAGCTCCCTTCACTCTCATACGCTGCCGCCTCGTAGATGAAATCTCTAATGCCTTGCTCGGCTCGACTTCGGCACCAATCGAGGGTGAATTCTGCTGAACGCGGAGCCATTATCTGACACTTCTCCGTTATTTGATCCTTCATCGCAAGATCCAGATAAATTTTCGTGCGAGTTACCTTATGGAATCTCTCCCATTGCAAAACTGCATTGTCTAGCCTTCGCTTTGATTCAATAACAATATCTGTTGGCACTGAACTTCCAAACCAATATTCGATCTTACTCTCTGGTTTGCCTGTAGCAGGATTTGATCGCCACTCATCAAACATCTTCAAGCCGTTTGATCCCGTCTCCTTAAATTTCTCGTAATAGTTCAAGGCAATTGGTTGTTTAGTTGGAGTTGGTTGTTGATTCTGACTACTTGGATCTACAAATGGACGAGGTGGGCGGGCAGAGTGCTGAGTAAAGGTGGGAGCTGACTTGGGTGCTGACACCTCAGGAATTGCACTCTTTGACTCTGCGATGACATATGGAATTGCGACCTCTTCGTACCATTTATCTATCTGAATTCCATAAACTTCTTCGAAGGCCACTTCCCAATTTTTCTTTCTGCTCAATTTCCACCAATCAACAAACTTGCCGTGACCATAATCGGCAACTAGAACTTCGGTGAATAGAGCGCCAGCGGTATAGCAAAGTATTTTTGGTTCGGCACAAGTTGTGCCATCTCCCCCGCCGCCTTTTTCGGAGGTAACAACCGCCTTGTATAAATCATCTTTGTTTAATGAATGAGGAACTAGTGCTCCTTGTTCAGAGTAAGAGCGTCGTAGGTTTCCAACATTTACTCTATTCATCGCGGCAACTGGTTGCTCTGCCATCAGGGCTGCAATTGCGAATCCATAAAAATTCGCAGAACCTTCGACAGCCCAGCCAGGAATTCCTTTTTGACGATCGCCAACGATCGAAACTGCAACCGCGTGGACATACTCATGAGCCACAAAACCACGCATCGTAAGTTCATTGCCAGCCTTGATGGACCTATCCTTTTCTTTACCAATGACATAGTAGGTAATCGTTCCGCGAGAATTATTCACTACATCACCACGACTAGCATTTTCACCCAGCTTGCTAATGAATTCTCTATTCCACCCTGGTATTTCATGACCGTAGCGTTTCATCTCATCATTGACCCATTCAACTGAGGCTGGTGATCCCAAAATGATTGGGAACTCTGTTGTTGGCTTAAATTCACTGGACCAAAACCTTGAGGCAAAAGGTATAACTTCCTTGATCAATTCAGCAAAGTTTTGCGGTGCATCACTTGCAAAAATATATTTGACTGTGGGTTGATAGCTTGAGTTCAAATCGTAAACCCGCTTTACCTCCGCAAGAGCTTTTTCCCGACGGTTTGAAGGAATGGGCACAGCAGATTGAGTAGGCGTTGGTTTCGCCGCCACTTTTACAACCACACCCTTATTCCAGACAAGTTTTTTGCCTGATTTGATGCAGGTATAAGTTTTATTCTGGTAAACAACTTTTTGGTTCAAAACTTTGCAGGTACTTCCGGGAGTAATCTTCTGGGCAGAAACTGCAGCCACAGGGATTAGGACAACAGAAAGTGCAATTAATACACCTTTGGTAAGACTCCCCCTGATTTGCATTCTAAAAGGGTAATGGGAATATCAACTCTGATGGGGTTTTGAGCAGTCATTTCTGCTCTTGCCTCCCAAACTGGCTTGGCGAAGGTAGGCAAGGAGACATTTACGCCTTCTATTTGGAGTGTGCCGCTGTAACCTAAAGATATGAAATCTAGCTGGGGCTTGGGTGCTACTTCGCCATCTAGTGATCCAATTACTCATTTACTTCATCGATTTACTTATGGGCCAACAAAGGAATTAATCTCGGAAGTTACCAAGATTGGCGCAGATGCTTGGTTTGAAAAACAATTAGATTATCAGGATATACCTGACACCAAAGTAGAGAGCTATCTTGCAAAGTGGGATATTTTCAATTACATCCATAAAGATATGAATTTCTTGTGGCCTTTGGCTGAATCTGAAGGCGACATGAGCAAAGGTCAAATTTTTTATGCAAACCATTTGACGGGCAGAGTTCTGCATCTCTATACACTTATTCAGCAAACGCATTCCGAACGGCAAATATTTGAAATGATGGTGGAGTTTTGGCATGACCACTTGAACATTACGACTCTTGGCGATGAAACAAAGGATGGAAATCTTGACTGGCACACCAATGATTGGAATAAGCGGGTAATTCGTCAACATGCTTTAGGAAAGTTCGAAGACTTATTGAATGCTTCGGCATTACATCCAGCGATGATAGTTTTTTTAGATGGTGAATTAAGCACAAAAGAGCAGCCAAATGAAAATTTTGGGCGAGAGTTGCTAGAGCTATATACGGTGACACCAAAATCTGGCTACACCCATTCAGACATCACTAACGCCGCCAAATTGTTTTCGGGTTTGCGAGTGAAATGGCCAGAGCGCTGGTACCAAAGAGGTCCAAGACAAAGACCTGCCGGTAAGACTTTCATAGATATTCCACCGTTTTCAACGATGTTGCATGGAGAGCGTCAAAACTACGGCACTTTCAAAATTATGGGTTGGCAAAAAACTGTCACAACAATTGATCAAGTTCTACCTGCGATCAAGTCACTGCTCAGTTATTTAGCCGCTCATCCTGAGACTGCTAAGGCAATTGCTCTGAAGCTAGGTCGGCGCTTTGTAGAGGATGTACCGTCGCAACAATTCATCAGCGATATCGCTTCTTCTTATACTTCAAGCGGTGGGGATATTAAGGCAGTACTAAAGGCTGTCTATATGCATCCTGATTTCAAGAACGCGGTCGGCAAAAAGTTGAAGCGACCGGGTGAAGATTATGTCTCAGTTGCTCGAGTCTTAAATGTTTGGCCAAACTTCTCTAGAGTGCAAAAATGGAAGGGCATGACCAAAGAGTTTGCTTATCCTGCAGTGGTGCCAGATGAGTTAAAGCGTATGGGGCATGCACCTTTATCGTGGCCTTTTCCTGATGGTTATCCAGATATTGCATCCAGCTGGGCAAATGCGAATTATCAACTGCTGCGTTGGAATGTTTATGGACATTTCATCCAAGGTAATACTTGGACCCAACCTTCCTGGGAATCATTACTAGCAATTCGTGAGACCAACTTAGATAAGCAAATAGATCAGGTTGCTCGTTTACTGCTGTTTAAAGAACTAGGTAACGCGGATCAAGTTTCAGTTCGAAATGCCATAACAAAAGCCTATGGTCCAAATCCCGACATGAATTTTTATCATGGTGAAATCACTGCTCTGATTGCTCGCCTGATTTTCCAACTACCTGTTTGGAGTCTGCGATGATTACAGATGATGCAATTAAGAATTGTCCGGAAGGGCGAGAGGGTTTTTCTCGTCGACAGTTCCTAAGAGGAACAGCTCTTTTCGGTGGCATGACCGTCCTTTCTGCCAATGGAATTAGATACACCTTTGCTGCTTCTACTTCTGAAGTACCTGATGTGGTCGTTACTCTCGTGCTTCGTGGAGGGTTTGATGCACTAAGCGCAGTTGTTCCAACAGATGAAGATTTGATGCGAAAAGTTCGAGGCGATATTTTTATTCCAAATTCAAGCTTGCTCCCACTTGATCGAGATTTTGGTCTTCATCCTGCACTCAAAAAGTTAGTTCCTCTGTGGGATGCTAAAGAACTTGCAATAGTGAACACAATTGGTGCACCTACACATTCACGCAGTCACTTTGATGAAATTTCAGATGTGGCTTATGCCGCATATGGAGAAAAAGACAAGCGAAGTGGTTGGATTGCGCGCTTCTTAGATGTAGCTGGAAGTGGTTCTGTGGTGCAATCGGTCGGAATTGGATCAACTACTAGACAACTAATTGGTGGCAAAGCTGCCCCTGTAAATGTTGAGGCCATAAATAATTTTAAATTGGATTCGATTTATGGATTTAGGGCAGAGGACTTAGCAGGATTTATCGATGAAACGCATGGTCGTTGGACAAATGTTTGGGCGACTCAGGCAAAGTCCACAATCCAAGCTCTGGATCAAATTGCAGCGGCTCGTGCCCAGAAAAGTGTCGTGACTTATCCAAACACGGGAACAGGCCAACGATTTAGAGATGTAGCAGCATTATTAAAAGCAGGAATCGGCGTACGAGCTGTCGACATTGAATTTCAAGGCGACTGGGATATGCATGCAAATATGGGAAATCTTGATACTGGTTGGCTAACCTCATATCTTGCAGATCTTGCTGGATCAATTTCTTCCTTTAGAGAAGATCTTGGCGTTCTCTGGTCCAGAGTCACGGTTGTAACTGTTACCGAGTTTGGAAGAAGAGTGAGCCAGAATCAATCCTCTGGAACAGAGCATGGCTGGGGTTCAAGCACATTTGTTGCAGGTGGTGGCGTAAATGGTGGAAAAATTCATGGAAGATTCCCTGGGCTAGACAATAAGCAACTTAAAGATGGTGATTTAGTTGTAACGGCCGATTACAGAAGCCTGTTAACTGAGATTCTTACACGTAGAGCGGGTATTACCGCAGATGGTGCATCACAAGTTTTTCCAAACTTCAGACCAGAAGTTCTTTCAGTAATGAAGCATCTATCGGAAACTCCACTTCCAGAGAATTTTCCAGTTAATGTACGGAATGCACTTGGAAATGTTGCATATGACAATGATCCATTGCCAACAGCTGCGCCCATTGCATCTGCCAGTCCGGCAACTCCAACGGCTGAACCCAGCCCTTCAATTTCGCCTACCGCCTCCCCGTCTCCAACTACAAAAAGTGCAAAGAAGACGATTACTTGCGTTAAGAATGGCAAAACCATCAGAGTTACCGGAACAAATCCGAAATGCCCAACAGGTTACAAAATTAAGAAATAACTATCTTAATTTCTCCATTGACTTCAAGTGTGCGATAACTCCTGAGAGGTTCGACGGCAGGTCCGCGGACTACTTGTCCATCTTCTGGGTCAAATACTGATCCATGTGCCGGACATTTCAACTGTGACTCACTCAAAATACATGGTGCTCCTGCATGAGTACATCTAGTATCGAAGGCAACAACTCCGCGGGAAGTTCGCGTTAGCGAGTAATCGGTCGAGATGCCAAATGAATCCTTTAAAGTAAAGATTTTTGTCTGACGCAGCATTAGGTCAGCACTTTTTGCGATTACAACGCCTTCGACAACTGCGGTTTGGGTGGATTGAGACGTAGAAGCTTCGGTTGCACTGGGCTTAGGCGCAGGAGATTTACTTTCTTTGATCGCTGTTGGCCTCGGCGTTGTCGATGCAATAGCTTTACTTTCAGTCGGCGTCGGCAAAGGACTCTTTGGGTTCGGGGTGAGCGATGATGCCTTTTTGCTCAGAACATCTGTTCTTTGAACAATTGCACCAAGCAGTACCGCCCCCGCAAGCAATAGAAAGACCCGTCGAGAACTCTGCGTCATGACTCAAATCATAATGGTTCAGTGAACTATTTCAGTGACTGTTTAAGGCTTGCTAGCTGATGCACCCACCAAGAACTGCGAGTAAGCAGAAAGCGTTAAGAAGGTTGGGAAGTGATCTTCATCCAAGCAGATCTGTCTAAAGATGGTGACTGCATCATCAAAACGATCATTGCTATTTCGCTCCATGCCTTCCAAGACATCAAACATCATCTGCTCCACCAGGCTATGCGTAACATGACTGCCTTCTCTGGTTATCACTTCATAGCGAATCCATTGCCAAATCTGTGATCGGCTGATTTCAGCTGTTGCAACATCTTCCATCAAGTTATCAATTGCTGCAGCTCCTGTACCACGTAGCCAGGATTCGATGTAACGCAGACCTACGGCGACATTAGTTCGAACTCCGGCGTCAGTGACATCTCCTCCGATTGATTGGATATCAAGCAATTGATCTGGAGTCACATGGACATCGTCGCGAAGACGATCAACTTGATTCGGTTTCGTGCCAAGAACAGCGTCGAATTCTGCTTGAGCAATTGGAATCAAATCTGGGTGAGCAACCCAAGTTCCATCAAAACCATCTGCTGCTTCACGCGCTTTATCAATCTTGACCGCTTCTAATGCGCGATCTGTAACTTCTTGGTCGCGGCGATTGGGAATAAATGCACTCATGCCACCGATTGCATGGGCCTTTCTCTTGTGACAGGTAGAAACCAATAACTCTGTATAGGCCCGCATAAATGGCACCGTCATTGTGATCTGTGCGCGATCTGGTGTAATGAATTGTCGACCAGAGCCAGCAAAGTTCTTAATAATTGAAAATATGTAGTCCCATCGGCCTGCATTTAGACCGGCGCAGTGATCGCGGAGTTCCCACAAGATTTCTTCCATCTCAAAAGCTGCTGGAATAGTTTCAATCAATACTGTTGCACGGATAGTTCCAAATGGAATCTCTAGGCGTTCTTCGGCATAGGTGAAAATGTTGTTCCACAAAGCTGCTTCTGCGTGTGATTCGATCTTGGCCAGATAAAAGTATGGTCCCGCTCCGCGAGCGATGAGCTCCTTGGCGTTATGGTAAAAATAGAGACCAAAATCAACTAAGCCAGCAGTTGTCGGACGTGCGCGATCTTCGGCATCTACAAACAACAAATGCTTTTCCACCATGTGCCAACCACGTGGGCGCATAACAATTGTTGGAGGATTTTCATTGGTGATGGTGTAAACCTTGTCACCAGAATCAAATGAAAGTTGTCGGCGAATTGCATCGAACAAAGAGATTTGGCCACCGATGATGTTTTCCCAGGTAGGACTTGTTGCATCCTCTAGGTCAGCTAGCCAAACCTTTGCACCTGAATTCATAGCGTTACAGGTCATCTTGGGATCAGTTGGTCCAGTGATTTCAACTCTGCGATCTTCAAGGCCTGGTCCAGGACCAGCAACAAACCAGCCTTCATCCTCGCGGATGTGACTTGTTGATTGCAAGAACTTTGGACGACGACCATTTGAAAAGTGAGTGCGATTAACCATGCGGTGTGCCAGCAAATCGCTGCGGGTACCGGCGAAAAGTTCGTGAAGTTCTGCGATGAACGCAAGTGCGTCCGAGGTTAGGATTTCATTAAACCGCGGGTGCATCGTTCCTTTGATAGCTATGTGTGACATGAAATTCTCCTTATTTCGTGGGTTAAATGCTTAGTGGAACTGTTCGTTTTCAGTTGAACCTGAATAAGCCAAGGTCGCGCTTTGTGGGTTGAGCGCGGTAGAAATTGCATCAAAGTAACCAGTACCGACTTCGCGTTGGTGTTTGGTTGCTGTGTATCCATCAGCTTCGCTAGCAAACTCGGCTTCCTGAAGCTCAACATATGCGCTCATAGCACGGGCTTTGTAGCCCTTTGCAAGGTTGAACATTGAATGATTGAGCGAGTGGAAACCAGCCAAAGTAATGAACTGGAACTTGTAACCAAGTGCCGCTAAATCTGCCTGGAAACTGGCAATTTGTGCATCGTTTAGATTGCGCTTCCAGTTAAATGATGGTGAACAGTTATATGCAAGCATCTTGCCCGGAAACTTTGCATGAATTGCGTCTGCAAACTCTCGTGCAACTTCGATGTTTGGCTCGCCTGTTTCTACCCAAATCAGATCTGCATACTCTGCAAAAGCTAATCCGCGAGTAATTACTGCATGCATACCTGGATTAACTCTGTAAAACCCTTCACTTGTGCGCTCTCCTGTCGCGTACTGAGAATCACGAGGATCTACATCAGATGTTATAAGGTCTGCAGCGAGCGCATCGGTGCGTGCAATGATTAGCGTGGGTACTCCTGCAACATCTGCTGCTAGTCGAGCAGCGTTCAAAGTGCGAACATGTTGCTGCGTTGGAATCAATACTTTTCCACCCAGGTGTCCGCACTTCTTTTCAGAGGCAAGTTGATCTTCCCAGTGAACGCCGGCGGCTCCGGCTTGAATCATTGATTTCATTAATTCGTAAGCATTCAACGGGCCGCCAAAACCTGCTTCGGCATCTGCAACGATTGGTGCAAGCCAGTCAATACTTGCCGGACCTTCTACCCGTTCTACTTGATCAGCACGCATCAAGGCATTGTTGATTCTGCGTACAACGGCTGGAACTGAGTTCACCGGATACAAGCTTTGGTCGGGATATGTCTGGCCAGAAAGGTTGGCATCTCCTGCAACCTGCCAGCCGGACAGGTAAATCGCCTTGAGTCCGGCCTTTACCTGCTGAACTGCCTGGTTACCGGTGAGAGCGCCAAGGGCAGCCACCCACTTTTCTGTGTGAAGCAGATCCCACAGGTTTTCAGCCCCACGGCGAGCCAAAGTCGAATCCTCGGTAATCGATCCCCGTAGGCGCACCACATCTTCAGCGGTGTAATCACGCTTGATTCCTGCCCAGCGTGGGTTCACCTCCCAGTCCTTTTTCAATTCTTCTGCGGTCTGGGTGTTGCTTCCGATCTGGCTCTTCATGGCGTGCTCCTTCTTCTCCTGTGAAATACAAGGGTTTTTGCGCCCTTTGCTTGAATAAGTTGAGTATTGGGTAGAAGTTGCCGGGTTGCACGGCTTTTCTGGCAGAAAAAACCAGAAGTTTCTGCCAAATAGAACTTCCGCTGTTCTGCTGCGGATGCAAGAATTCAGCATGAGCACTGTAGAGAGCGAATTTGATCCGCTAGTTGTTGGCCGCAGGATTCGTGAGCTGAGAACTAAGCAGGGAATGAACCTAGAAGTTTTAGCGCGTGCAATCGAGCGTGCACCTTCACAAGTATCTGCCATTGAAAATGGAAAACGCACACCACCAATTCAACAATTACAAAAGATTGCTCAGGCACTTGGTGTGACACTGAATCAATTGCTCAATGCAGAAGTATTGAGTGAGCGTTCGGCAAATGAACTAGAAATTGAACGAGCACAGCGTGGTGGACTTTACGCCTCCCTTGGATTACCAGATGCATTTATTGGGAAAACTGTCAGCAACAGTATTCTCGAAATTATTTTAGGACTTCAGCGGGAAGTTGAAAGATTACATTTGCAGCGATCTGCCACCCCCGAAGAAGCACGTCGTGCAAATCTAGAGCTGCGACAAGAAATGCGGAAGATAAATAACTACTTTCCACACTTAGAAGATGAAGCTCGTACTATGTTGGCAAAGATTGATTACAGTTCTGGCCCACTATCAGAGCGCTTGACTGCAGAACTTGCGAACAAACTCGGCTTCACTTTGCACTATGTCCAAGATCTGCCAGCATCAACAAGAGTTATCACAGATGAAAAGAATGGCCGCATCTACTTGCCTATGCGCCGAGAAGGCCGTGATGCCCGAACAATTCTTTTGCAAGCACTTGCCGGCCATGTTTTAAAGCATCCAACACCTAGCGATTATCGAGAATACTTATTGCAACGGGTTCAGACAAACTATCTTGCAGGTGCCTTATTGATGCCTGAAGCTATTGCC
>JBEINN010000152.1:0-2418 GCA_040378115.1 Candidatus Planktophila sp.
ATTGATGCTTTAGTTTTGCCTGGGGGAGAGTCAACAACTATCGCTCAACTTGCAGAAGTATTTGGCATTTTTGATTTGATTAAGAACAAGATCAACAATGGAATGCCGGTTTATGGTTCTTGTGCAGGAATGATCTTGTTGGCCGATCAGATCCTTGATGCAAAACAAGGTCAAAAAAGCTTTGGTGGTTTAGACATAACGGTACGAAGAAATGCATTCGGACGACAGGTAGATTCCTTTGAATCAGATATTTCATTTGATGATGGATTAAATGAACTGATCCGAGCTGTATTCATTCGAGCGCCATGGGTTGAAAAGGTTTCGGACACGGTTCAAGTTCTTGCTTCAATTGATAACCATCCAGTGGCGGTTCGTTCGAAAACGGCGCTTGCAACATCTTTCCACCCTGAAATTACCGGTGATAACCGAATTCATCGTTATTTTATTGAGCAGGTAGCCCGTCCAGTACTTCAGAAGGTAAAGTAACCCGATAAGTAGGAGTTTGAACTTTAGCTAGGTGAGGTGAATCCATGTCAGGCCATTCCAAGTGGGCTACGACTAAGCATAAGAAGGCGATTATTGATAGTCGTCGTGCAAAAGTATTCGCTAAGCAGATTCGTGCAATTGAAGTTGCCGCACGTAATGGTGGCGCAGACATGGATGGCAATCCAACATTATTTGATGCAGTTGCAAAAGCTAAGAAATCATCCATGCCAGCTGACAACATTGAACGCGCAATCAAACGTGGTGCCGGATTAGAAGCTGGCGCGAAAGACTGGATCACAATCATGTACGAGGGCTACGGTCCAAACGGTGTAGCGATCATGATCGAATGTTTATCGGATAACCGAAATCGTTCGGCCTCTGAAGTAAAGGTTGCAGTTACTCGAAACGGTGGATCAATGGCAGATCTTGGATCTGTTTCCTACCTCTTTAATCGCAAAGGCGTTGTGATCGTAAAGAAAGATGGCTCTCTTACGGAGGATTCGATTTTAGAAGCAGTTCTAGATGCTGGTGCTGAAGAGGTAAATGATCTAGGGGAAGCTTTCGAGATCGTGAGCGAACCTGTTGATTTAGTACCCGTTCGAACCGCATTGCAGAGCGCGGGTATCGATTATGAATCAGCTGATTCTTCATTCCTTCCATCAATGTCTATACCGCTGGATGCCGATGGCGCGAAAAAGGTTTTTGAGTTAATCGATGCGATCGAAGAGCTTGATGATGTGCAGAATGTTTATAGTAATTTTGATGTTTCTGATGAAGTTATGGCGAGCCTCGAATAGAGCCTTGAGCAATAACCTTAGGCTTTAACTTTGACCAATAGAGAAAGCACGAGGATGGCAATGAGAGTTTTGGGCGTTGACCCAGGTCTAACTCGTTGCGGTGTGGGCATCGTTGATGGTGCAGTTGGTTTGCCACTTTCGTTGGTCGAAGTAGGAGTAATCCTTACCCCCGTAGATGCACCCTTAGAACAAAGGCTTTTGGATTTAGATCAGCAACTGTCGCAGTGGATAAATGTGTGGAAGCCAGATGTTATTGCGGTTGAGCGAGTATTTTCTCAACACAATGTTCGAACCGTTATGGGGACAGGACAAGCTGCAGGTGTTGCCTTGTTACTGGCGGCAAAGGCGGGAATTCCAGTAATGATGCACACCCCATCTGAAGTAAAGGCAGCGGTCACGGGTAACGGTCGTGCAAATAAGGGACAAGTCGCTCTGATGGTCCAGAAGATTCTTAACCTTGATTCAATTCCCAAACCAGTCGATGCCACTGATGCATTGGCGCTTGCTATTTGCAATGTTTGGCGTGGCGGCGGAAATGCTCGATTAGCAGAAGCGGTGGCCGCCGAACAATCTCGACTTAAGAAATTAAGATCACGATGATTTCTCTACTGAGTGGAACCGTCAGGTCTATACATGCAGATCGTCTAGTTGTGGAAGTTGGCGGTTTTGGTTTAAGCGTTTTAGTTACTCCCACGACAACTAAGCAAGTATCACTTGGTGCACAGGTACAGCTATATACCTCACTTGTTGTACGTGAGGATTCCTTAACTCTTTTTGGATTTGTCAACGAAGAGTCGCGAACTTTGTTTGAACTGGTTCAAACCGTCTCGGGTATTGGTCCTAAAGTCGCACTCTCTATTTTGGGCGCGCTCACCCCAGAGGATCTTGGACGAGCCATATCCCAGGAAGATATTGGTGCAATTGAAAAGGTTCCAGGGATCGGGCGCAAGGGTGCTCAGCGAATGATTTTGGAACTTAAAGGGAAACTGAGTGATCTTTCCCATGTCCAGCAGTATAAAGGTCATCAGCCGGCATGGAGGGAACAATTATCAAGTGCATTAGTTTCACTCGGATTCTCACCAAAAGAGTCCGATAACGCGATATCTGCGGTTGTTTCCGAGTTACAAGCAGATGG
>JBEINN010000131.1:0-2864 GCA_040378115.1 Candidatus Planktophila sp.
AGTGGAGGAAGTCCTGCAATGGTGGGTGATTTCAAATGTGCTGCAGAAAGACGCAACGCTTCAAGTGGATCAATTCCAGTTGGAGCACCAGCAGGTGCTGTGCCCTGCCAGTAAGCCTTTCCATCTTTTTCACTCAGCGTTGCTTCACTTCGCACGCCAATAAATGAATACCGTGACCAAGCACCACCATGTTCGGCAGATTCCAATAGAAAGGTATTGGCAGCGTTCTTAGCTAATTTTCTATAAACACCCAACGGTGTTTCACCATCTGCAAGCAGACGCCTTGAAACTGGAATTACATTTGAAATCTTGGCGTAAGCTCGAAATTCTTCTAGGTTCATTCTTACTTACCCAGCGCTAACGGGGTGTGGAAGCAGGTTCTTTCACCAGTATGGCAAGCAACACCTGTTTGCTCCACTCGAATGAGTAATGCATCTCCGTCACAATCCAAAGCGACAGAGATTACTTTTTGAAAGTGTCCAGAAGTTGCACCTTTAACCCAGAGTTCATTTCGAGATCGTGACCAATACGTTGCTTTTCCTGTACTAAGAGTCAGCTCAAGAGATTCTGAGTTCATATAAGCCAGCATTAAAACTTCATTCGTTGTTGAGTCTTGAACCACGGCAGGAATGAGCGTTGTTGGATCTTTAAGCAACGCTGTAACTGCTGGATCAAGTGAGCTCATGGAGTAATTCTGCCTTACCTTGCAGCCACGGCGCGCACGGGATAATTGTGCGAACCTAGGTAGGACTTCACATCACCTATGCGGTGTATTCCAAAGTGGAACACGCTTGCAGCAAGAAGTGCATCGGCCCCTGCATCTAGGGCTGCTGCGAAATCAGCCAAAGTTCCAGCACCTCCACTGGCAATCAATGGCACTTTTGAAACTGAACGCATTGCGGTAATCATTCCAATGTCATAACCAGCACGAGTTCCGTCGGCATCCATAGAGTTCAGAAGAATTTCACCGACGCCCAATGCACAAGCTTTTTCAATCCAGGCGATTGCATCAATATCTGTTCCTTCTCGACCGCCATGAGTTGTGACTTCAAAACCTGATTCGGTACGTGCACGACGCGCATCAACAGAGAGAACAAGGACTTGTGAACCAAATCGATCTGCAATCTCTGCAATTAATTCAGGTCGCGCTATTGCTGCAGTGTTAATTGAAACCTTATCTGCGCCCGCTCGAAGTAAGCGATCCACATCAGAAACATTTCTAATGCCCCCGCCAACTGTGAGTGGAATAAAGACTTGTTCAGCTGTGCGGCGAACAACATCTAACGTTGTCTCTCGTCCATCAACGGTTGCTGAGATATCAAGAAAAGTTAACTCGTCAGCACCTTCTGCCCCATAGAGAGCGGCCATCTCAACTGGATCCCCTGCATCAACAAGGTTTGTGAAGTTAACTCCCTTAACAACTCGACCATTGGTGACATCCAAGCAAGGAATGATGCGAACAGAAAGAGTCATCGCCCTGTGACTTTCAGTGCTTCTTGCAAAGTAAAAGCACCGGCATATAAAGCTTTGCCAACGATGGCACCTTCAACACCTGTTGAATTGAGATCACACAAAGCTTGAATATCCACCAAAGAAGATATTCCACCACTAGCAACAACTGGTTTAGAGGTTGCCGCACAGACAGATTTAAGAAGTTCTAAATTTGGCCCAGCTAACGTGCCATCCTTTGTTACATCAGTTACTACATAGCGAGAACAACCATCTTTATCTAATCGTGAAAGTGTTTCAAAGAGATCTCCACCTTCTTTGGTCCATCCTCGCGCGGCAAGCACGTGCCCGCGCACATCAAGTCCAACAGCAATACGATCGCCGAATTCACCAATGACTCGAGCAGTCCAGTCAGGATCTTCTAGGGCAGCTGTTCCCAGATTTACTCGTGTGCAACCAGTTGCTAGCGCTCTGCGCAACGATTCATCATCTCTAATACCGCCAGAGAGTTCGACTTTAATATCAAGTGCCCCAACAACTTCTGCTAAGAGTTCGGCATTACTTCCTCGGCCAAAAGCGGCATCTAGATCAACAAGGTGTAACCACTCAGCCCCTGCTGCTTGAAACTCAAGCGCAACTTCAAGCGGTGCTCCATAAATACTCTCTTGGGCAAGCTCGCCTTGCACCAAGCGCACAGCACGCCCATCTTTAACATCTACTGCAGGCAACAGCTCCAAGTAACTCATAGTGCACTCACCCAATTCTTAATCAAAGCTAACCCTGCATCTCCGGACTTTTCTGGATGAAATTGCGTTGCTGAGACATAGCCATCTTCAACCACTGCCAAAAACTTTTCACCATGAAAACTCCACCCTTGCATCTTTCCGACTGCTTTCTTAGCTGCATATGAGTGCACGAAATAGAATGACTCGCCTGAAACTCCTTTTAACAAAGTGGAGTTCAGATCACTTTCAACATTGTTCCAACCCATATGAGGAAGTATTGGTGCGTTCAGGCGCGAGACTTCACCTTCCCAAACTCCAACACCTTTGTGGTTTGCTTTTTCAGCATGCTCACTACCTTCTTGAAAAAGTATCTGCATGCCAATACAAATTCCTAGTACAGGTCGTTCTTTCGCAATTCGCTCACGGATGATTGCTTCGCCATCAACAGATCTCAACCCCTGCATACATGCCGCAAAGGCTCCAACGCCGGGAACAACTAAGCCATCGGCTTCAAGTGCTGTGGCGCGATCTGATGTGACAACTACATCAACACCAGAAGTAGCAAAGGCTCTTTGTGCCGAACGTAAGTTGCCGGAACCATAATCAAGAATTGCGATCAAAGAGAGCCTTTAGTTGAAGGAATACCTGCAACTCTGCCATCGAGTGAAACTGCATCACGTAGTGCACGTG
>JBEINN010000136.1:0-2771 GCA_040378115.1 Candidatus Planktophila sp.
ATCGCGGCTACCTGTTGCAGTTGGGATTGATACATCCTTAAGCGCCAAGGTGATCTCGTCACGACGGGTATGACCTTGCGTAGAAGGTTGTGGAAGCTCACTTCCAACCATTAGCTCGGCTAATTGGCGAGCGGTTACATCCTTTGATTTAACTTCGGCAACGGTTGAACCTTGTCGAACAACAGTTACTTCGTCCGCCACGCGTAAAACTTCGTCGAGCTTGTGAGAGATAAAGATGACCGCCATGCCTTGAGCTCGTAAACCTTCAAGTGCCTTGAACAGATCATCTACCTCTTGTGGAACCAAGACCGCAGTAGGTTCATCAAAGATTAAAATATTTGCACCGCGGAATAAAACCTTAAGGATTTCAACACGTTGACGCTGTCCAACGCCTAGCTCTTCAACCAAGACATCTGGGTTTATCTCTAAGCCATACTGGGCTGCCATTTCTACAATCTTCTTACGGGCAGCTACAAAATCAATTGTGGCACCATGCTTTGGTTCAGAGCCTAAAATAATATTTTCAAGAACAGTGAAGTTATCTGCCAACATAAAATGCTGGTGAACCATACCGATGCCGGCATCAATTGCATCATTTGGGTTCTTAAAGTGAACCTCTTTACCATTTACTAAAATCTCGCCGCTATCGGGACGTTGCATGCCATACAAAATCTTCATGACTGTCGATTTACCAGCGCCATTTTCACCAACAAGTGCGTGGACAGTTCCGGTCTCAACCTTGATTGAAACATCTTTGTTCGCAATCACGCCTGGAAAGCGCTTGGTAATGTGTCGCAGTTCTACCGCTACAGACACTTTAAACCTCCGAAGAATTTGTCAAGGAAAAACATTTGGCCCAACAAGGAGATCTAACTCCATTGTTGGGCCAAATGCCACTTTCTAACTATCTAGATTCAACAAAGTAATTATGGCTTTGTTGGAACCTTGATCTTTCCTGACTTGATTGCAGCTGCAGCCTTATCGATCTGAGCCTTGTACTTGTTGATGTATCCACCTGAGTAAGAAACGCCAACGCCACCAAGTGAGAGGTCGTATACGCGACCGTAGATACCTGTCTCATCAAGAATGTCGTTAACAGATGAACCTGAAACAGCTGTTGCAATTACATCGTAAACAGCGCGGTCAACACGCTTGATCATTGATGTGAGCATGTTCTTCTTCTCAGCTGCTGAAGCTGTTAGGTACTGATCAGAGTCAACTCCGATAGTCCAAACCTTCTTGCCAGCCTTTGCAGCATCTGTAGCAGCTGCGAAGTTACCCGCACCTGATCCACCTGCAGCAGAGTAGATAACATCTGCGCCCTTATCGATCATTCCCTTAGCAATAACCTTTGCCTTAGCTGGGTCATTGAAACCACCGAAATCAGGTGGCTCTGTAACGTACTTGACGTCAACAGTTACTGACTTCTTTGTTGCCTTAACACCAGCAACGAATCCTGCTTCAAACTTCTGTAGTAGAGGAATACGAACTCCACCGATGTAACCAACCTTGCCTGACTTTGTTGCAAGTGCTGCAGCAACTCCAGCTAGGTATGAACCTTCATGCTCAGCGAATACAAGACCAGCAACGTTCAGTAGATCTACTGAAGAATCATCGATGATTCCAAATGAAACATTTGGATAATCTGCTGCAACCTTCTTGATTGGTCCTGCGTAGAGGAAACCAACTGCGATGATTGGGTTGTATCCAGCCTTAGCGAGCAAGCGAAGCTTGTCTTCGCGCTCTGAGTCTGAACCAGTTGTAACTGTTACTTCACGAGCTGTGACCTTTAGGTTCTTCTTTGCAAGATCAAGACCTGCTGCTGCTGAGTCGTTGAATGACTTATCGCCACGACCACCGATGTCATAAGCAAGGCCTACTTTTACCTTTGTTGCCGCTGTTGCTGGAGCAACAAATGCTGTTGCAGCCATAACAGTTGCAGCAACAACTGCTACAAGACGAAATACTTTCTTCAATTTTCCTCCAAGGATTCAAGGGGATCTTCAATAACTCACTTTTACAAGGTAATTAAAGAAGCTTTATGTAATTGGGAGCCTATTACTTGCACGGGAATAAACTCAACACGCAAGGGGCGTTTTTAATGACAGGGGTGTAACGTTTTGGAAAACTCTCAACTTGGGGTTGAGAGGCTAGCCCGATTACTTGACTAAACCCAGGTTCCTATAGGTATCTGAGAGGGTTTGGCTGGCAACTTTTCGAGCTTTTTCAGCCCCAATGTGAAGCAGATCAATCAAATGCTTTTCATCCTCTAGCAGCTCTAGCGCCTTTGAACGTATTGGGCGCAGGTATTCGACAACGACCTCGGCAACTGCCGCCTTGAAATCGCCGTATCCCTTGCCATCAAACTCATTTTCAAGATCTGCAATTGATCGCCCAGAAAGAGATGAATGAATAGTTAGTAAATTGCTAATGCCAGGCTTTTCTTTTTCATCAAACTTCACTTCGCGGCCCGCATCTGTTGCTGCGCTTTTAATCTTCTTTGTATTTGCTTCTGGTGTATCCATGATTTCTAGAACGCCAGCCACAGATCCTGATGATTTGCTCATCTTTGCTGTTGGCTCTTGCAGATCATAAATCTTTGCGCCAGCTTTTAAAATATAACCTTCTGGCAATCTAAAGGTTTCACCAAAACGAGAGTTAAATCGAGTAGCTAGATCACGGGTTAATTCAATGTGTTGACGTTGATCTTCACCAACCGGAACATAATGTGCCTGATACAAAAGAATGTCGGCAGCTTGCAACATTGGATA
>JBEINN010000057.1:0-5673 GCA_040378115.1 Candidatus Planktophila sp.
CAAGTGAAATTGCAGGCATGAACCTAGCCTCGCTTTAAAGTAGTAAAAGGATTAACGTGCGCCGGCTTTGGCAGCTGCCTTAGCCATTGAAGACTTCTTGTTTGCTGCTGAGTTCTTGTGAAGGACTCCCTTTTGCACTGCAACATCTAGTGACTGTGAAGCTGCGCGGAGTTCGGCAGTGATCGTTGCTGAATCGCCTGCAGCGACAGCATCGCGGAACTTACGGACGGCGGTCTTGATAGATGAGCTCACAGACTTGTTGCGAAGGCGTGCCTTCTCGTTGGTCTTGATGCGCTTGATCTGAGACTTGATATTTGCCACGTGCGTAGTTCTCCGAACTTTAGGTTGAGGGGTAAGGGTACCCATTTGAGCGCTCAGGCTCAAATCGGGGTTTTCTTATGCGGTAATAATCCCTGAGGATGATGCGCGGCGGCGCTTTCGGCCACCGGTCTTTACCTCAGCCTTTGACTCAGCTGCTTCTACTGAAGGGCTTTCGTTAAGGGTTTCATGGAACTCGTGCTCAGTTGCGTCCTTCTCGTCAGCATCTTCATGCTGAGAAGAAGGAGTATCAAGCTGAGGCATTGGTGCCTTCATCTTTACAGGCTCTACGTGAATATGAATTCCACGTCCGCTACATGAATCACAAGTAGTTGAGAATGCTTCGATAAGTCCTTGGCCAACACGCTTACGTGTCATCTGAACTAATCCAAGCGAAGTTACTTCTGCAACCTGGTGCTTAGTGCGATCGCGACCCAAGCATTCAACTAGGCGACGCAATACCGCTTCACGGTTTGATTCAAGAATCATATCAATGAAGTCGATAACAACAATTCCACCTAAGTCGCGAAGACGTAGTTGGCGTGCAATTTCTTCTGCAGCTTCTAAGTTGTTCTTAGTAACAGTCTCCTCAAGATTTCCACCCTTACCGATGAACTTACCGGTGTTAACGTCGATAACAATCATTGCTTCTGTGCGGTCAATAACAAGTGATCCACCAGATGGTAGATATACCTTGCGATCAAAAGCCTTAGCAAGTTGTTCTTCAACGCGGAAGTCAGCAAACAAATCGCCAGTTCCGGTGTACTTCTCAATCTTCTGTGTTAACTCTGGAGCAATAAATCCAAGGTAGCTGGTAACTTCATCCCAAGCCGTTGAACCCTGAACAGTTAACTTGCGGAAATCTTCATTGAAGATATCGCGGATAACACGGACTGCAAGATCTGGTTCTTGATACAAAGCTGTAGGTGCATGGAAGTTTGGATTCTGACTCTTTGAATAAATGTCTTCCCATTGAGCCTTAAGACGTGCAACATCATTAGTGAGATCTTCTTCGCTAACACCTTCGGCAGCTGTGCGAACAATTACGCCAGCTTCTTCAGGAATCAAGTTCTTTAAGATCGCCTTCAACCGTGCGCGTTCTTCTTCAGGAAGACGCTTTGAAATTCCAGACATTCCGCCACCTGGAACATAGACAACGTGACGGCCAGGTAATGAAATTTGGCTAGTTAGACGCGCACCCTTTTGGCCAATTGGATCCTTAGTTACTTGAACTAATACTGGCTGGCCAGTCTTTAATACTGTTTCAATCTTTCGTGGTTGTGATTCAGAGATACCTGCAGCATCCCAATTGACCTCACCTGCATACAGAACCGCGTTACGGCCCTTACCAATATCAACGAAAGCTGCTTCCATAGAAGGCAGAACATTTTGTACGCGACCTAAGTAAACATTTCCAACGTAAGAAACATTGCTATTGCGGTTAACGTAATGCTCAACCATGACGCCATCTTCGATAACAGCGATTTGGGTACGGTCTGCAATCTGGCGAACAAGCATCTCGCGGTCAACATTTTCGCGACGAGCTAAAAATTCTCCATCAGTGATAATTGTTCCGCGCTTGCGATATGGCTCGCGGTATTCACTGCGGCCACCACGATCGTTTCGGTCATATCGATCATTGCGATCACGACGGTTACGGTTGCTTCGATCATTGCGATCAGTACGTGCAGGACGCTCTGGTCGTTCACGCTTTTCGCGAACCTTTACAACAGTTATAACGCCATCTTCTTCGATGGTTTCTCCCGGTGTTACACCTTCGCCAGTTGCGCGACGGCGGCGACGGCGGCGAGTAGAGGTTGCACCTTCTGCAGACTCTTCTTCACCAGAATTTTCACGTGAATCTTCTTCGCCAATTTCTGTGTTGTTTGCATCGGTAGAACCAGGCTTGCGACGACCACGACCACCACGACGGCGACGGCGATTGCGATTACCTCGTTCTTCAGAATCAGATGCTTCCCCTGCTACAACTCTTTCTGTACTTTCTTTTGGTTCAGCTGCATCCTGTTTTGCAGTAGCTTTCTTAGCTGGCTTGCTCGCACTTTCTTTCTTTGCAGCAGGCTTTTCAGGTGCTGCTTGAAAAATTGGGACCGGAATAGCTGCGGCCTTCTTACGGGTTGTCTTCTTTTCTTCAGTTACTTCGATAACTGGAGCATCAGCTTTTGCCGATGCTTTCTTAACCGCACGCTTGCGCGGTGTTTTAGGCTCAATCGCCATGGCACCAAATCCTTTATGCCCCTTGCGGAGCTATATTCTTAAAAAATCCTGTTGGGTTTTCCGTACCGTTCGCGCTGGGCTTGAATCGCGATTGATCGCGAGCCGCGCTGAACTGGTGCCCTAATTATGGCAGAGCGGGGCTGATTTGCCTATTTACCCGCGTAAACGAGCGTGAACATTCTGCAAGAGGCCAAATCCGGTCAAAGTGGCAAACATTGAAGATCCGCCATAGGAAATGAAGGGCAATGGCACCCCAGTCATAGGCATCAGACCCAAAGTCATTCCAATGTTTTCAAATATCTGAAAAGCAAACCATGCAATAACGCCGGTACACACTAATCGTCCAAAGGGATCTGATGTTCTCCGAGCGATTGAAAAGGCTCGGATCAATAATATGAGATATAAAATTAAAATAAACCCGCTACCAAGAAAACCAAGTTCTTCGCCAGCGACAGTAAAAATAAAGTCGGTCTGTTGTTCTGGAACAAATCGACCACTTGTTTGTGGACCGTTGAACAATCCAGTTCCTAGTAAACCTCCGGAACCAACAGTGATACGAGCTTGTCGAAGTTGATAACCAGCTCCTTGTGTATCGGCATTGGGATCAACAAAAGATTGCAAGCGATTTACTTGGTACTCACTGATTACTCCAGCTTTGACTGCAACAAATCCACCTAGTACTGCTAGAAGCAACAACCCTGCGACCCATCGGGCAGGTGCGCCTGACACAGCAATGATTGTTACAACCGCTGCTGAGATAATCAAGACTGTTCCCATATCGGGCTGAACAATTATCAGCAGCACTGGAATAGCAGCAATTGCTAAAGCTTGTAGAACATCTTTACTCGTTGGCTCATTACTGTCATGTCCACGCTCCGACAAAATCATGGCCATTCCAACAATGATTGAAATCTTTGCTAGCTCAGCAGGTTGAATCTGGAAACCACCAGGTA
Source organism: Candidatus Planktophila sp. (assembly GCA_040378115.1). Classification (GTDB taxonomy): domain Bacteria; phylum Actinomycetota; class Actinomycetes; order Nanopelagicales; family Nanopelagicaceae; genus Planktophila. Next base: position 3,507 of record JBEINN010000057.1, read on the forward strand.
ATGCGATCCATGCCTGCGCACCGTTAATTTCAGCGCCTAAGCCCGGAATCAAAACAATTACTAAACCAAATACTCCGGCTCCCCATAACAAAGGCGTGTAGGCCCGCAATAATCGGTAATCAATGACAGTGGTTCCGTAAGCCAATAAACCGCCAATCAAGATATTTATAGTGTGGCGCTTTAGGTAATACTGTCCATCTAAACCATTGCGAATGTACCAATCACGGGTAGCTGACCACACTAAAAAAGTTCCAATAATCAATAGCAAAGCTACGGCAGCGGTTAAAACTGGGTCCCAACCATTGAAGATTGATTGACGGCTGCGGCGATACAACCTTTGGCGTGCATGAATCTGGCTCACTTGCCCGCCTCCTTAGGTTTTGTGGCTGGTGAAATCTTAGGCAATTGGGTCGGAGGTTTACCTTCAGGGAACAACGCCGCGCCAGGAACTACCTTGTTACCGACAACGCCAAAGAGGGTTTGATAAATCTGTTTCACACCAACACCAGATGTTGACGCACCGAATCCACCTTGACCAACCATCATGACAACTGCGTAACGTGGATTTTTACTTGGTGCATATGATGCAAACCAAGAAGTGTCATCCTTTAGAGAACCATTTGGGTTTCGACCGAAAACTTGGCCAGTTCCTGTCTTTCCGCTAATTTCAACTGGGAATCCAGCAAACACTCCTGCGCCTGTTCCACTTACTACAACCTCACGCAATGAACCTCGCAAGAAAGCTAAAACCGATGGTGCTGTTTTCACAGTTCCAAGCTTTTGAGGCGCAAAGGTTTTAACAACTGTTCCATCAGTTTTAACGATCGCTTTTGCAACCATCAATTGCCAAATAATTCCTCCATTGGCAATAGCTGCATACATCTGAGTCAGCTTTAGAGGTGTAAGCACAGTGTCACCTTGTCCGATTGAAAAGTTCACCGCATCTCCGGCACGAATCTTGTCGCCGTCTACACAGTTTTCAGCAGCTAGCTGGAGCAAGAATGGGGTTTGCTGTGCTTTTGTTGCACGCTCTTTATAGTTGCAATAGAAATCTTTGTTTTGGTTGTACCAACTCTTCTTATAATCGCGATCCGCAAGACGGGATGATGATTCGGATGGAAGGTCGATTCCTACCTTCTGAGTGATGTTGAAGGCCTTAGCTGCCTCAAAGAAGTAATCATTGGTGTTGGATTTAGGTCGCAAACCACCATCCCGAAGCCATTCATCAAAGGCTATTTGGTACCAGATAGTGTCACATGAAACCGCCAAGGCTTTTTTCATGTTCATGGTGCCCTGATTTTTGCTATCAAAGTTCTGGAAAGCACGCGTTCCAACTTGAACTTGAGAAGGGCACTTATAATTTGCATTTAAGTCATAGCCCGCAGATGCTGCGGCAAGCACTGATACCACTTTAAAGGTTGAAGCAGGTGCAAACAATCCCTGCAAGCTTCGGTTAAGAGCCGGAACAGATTTCTTTTCACTAAACAGATCTTCGGCTTGCTGGACCGTTAATCCTTTTTCCCAAGAATTTGGGTCATACGTTGGATATGAGGCAAGAGCTAAAACTCTTCCAGTCTTAATGTCCATAACAACAGCCGCACCAGAATCAGATGTGTAACCATTTGCGCGTCCACGAAGGACGGCTTCCTTAAGTGCTTTTTCCGTCGCTGCCTGCAAGCGAACATCAAGGCTTGTGACTAAATGATCCCCAGGGACAGGCTTAGTGTTCTGACTTTCACGAGTGATTGATTCTTTGCGATCAACGATGACAGTTCTGATTCCGGGTTCACCACGCAAGAAAGTGTCGTATTGGATCTCTAAACCAGATTTACCAATCGATTCACTTCGAAAATACTGCTTTCCATTTCCTTTTAAAAGATCGTTTTCAGTCAATGGTCCAACATACCCAAGTACATGTGCTGCGTTGACATCTAAGTAACTCGGGTAATTACGAATTGCAACAGGTTGGGCATCTACACCCGGAAAATCATCTGCACGCTCAACAATTTGCAATGCTGTATCTGCATCCGCAGATTTTGTAATTGGGATCGGTTGATACCTAGATCCTTGCCAACATCCAGCTTTCTGTCCCGTTGGAAGCTCTCCACACAAACGAGTGTTTTGGTAAATATCCTTGTACTTCAAGTTGAGTAACTTTGCCAGGCGC
>JBEINN010000022.1:0-9241 GCA_040378115.1 Candidatus Planktophila sp.
CCACGCTTAGCGTTATCGCCAATCGTGCTCTTATCTGACCAACCGTATTCGTAGTTGCCTAGGCCTTCGAGTTCTGGATGTGCTGTTGTCATGCACGGACCTTTCCCTTGCTTGTGTTTGTTGGTGAACTTTGGTTTTTTGTTGGTTGTGCTTTGGGGATGAAAGTTGTACATACGCCATCACCATGTGCAATGGTTGCTAGGCGCTGAACGTGTGTTCCAAGTACTTTAGACAAAGCTTCTGTTTCAGCTTCACACAACTGCGGAAACTCTGCTGCAACATGTGCGATTGGGCAGTGATGCTGGCACAACTCTTCACCCATAGGCTTTTGCGTAACACTTGCTGCATAACCTTGATCGGTAAGAAATGTTGCTAGCGCTTCAACCTTGTGTGAACGCTTTTCCAGTGCGACCGTTGCTTTTCGTTCGATGTCATCAGCGCGTGATTGAGCAAATGCATTGACAAGGTGTTCGCCAGATTGAGCTGACATAAATTTAAGTGCTGCAACTGCTAGATCGTCATATGAATGTTGAAAGGTTTCGCGACCTTTATCTGACATGACAAAAACCTTTGATGGTCGTCCGCGACCACGAACAGATGATGAACGAGGCTCGCGTGCCTCTAGAACTCCATCTGCAACAAGTAGATCTAAATGTCTCCGGATTCCGGCGGGTGTCAGACCTAAGCGCTCACCTAATACCGCAGCGGAAGAAGGGCCATTTTCCAGAATTGAACGGGCGACTAGGTCACGGGTACGGGAGTCATCTCCGACCTGGAGTCCTGCGGCTATTTTCACAACAGTATTGTGTCGTAATTCGACACGTTCAGCCACTCGGGAGCGTGCGGGTCGGTGGAGTCATAGGCTACGGCCATGGGGACTTTGCAAGCACGGGCGAATCGAGTTTTATCCCCAGCTAGCGGTTTTCTACTTTTCGCCCAAGCCGCCATCGTTGTTACCGGTGGTGCGGTTCGATTGACCGGTTCGGGTTTGGGTTGTCCGACCTGGCCGGAGTGCACCCCTGGTTCCTATACCCCCAAGCCATACCAAGTTGAAGAACAAGTAAAGGTTTGGATCGAGTTTGGAAATCGCTTACTTACCTTTGTTCTTGTCTTAGCTGCAATCACAGTTCTTGTGAGCGTCCTAGCCTCAGGTAAAAAGTATTTGCGGGGTCTTGCATTGGGTCAAGTCTTGGGAATTTTAGGACAAGGCATCCTTGGTGGAATAACGGTGCTCACTGGTTTACATCCGGCAACTGTCGCCGCTCACTTCTTGTTATCAATTGTTCTAATTGCGGGCGCAGCATCACTTCGCGCCCAGAGATTTGCGAGTTTAGAAAAGCAGGAGCCGACACCCTTAGTAAGGAAGATTGCCACGGCTCATATAGCTATCTCGTTTTTTGTTATTTTCTTAGGAACCATGGTGACCGGCTCTGGTCCGCATGCCGGAGATGCAACTGCGTCACGATTGCCTTTTGATCTGCGCACCATGGCTTGGTTGCACGCAGATGTAGTAATTGCTTTGTTTGGAATTACCTTTGGATTTTTTGTTGTGAGCGGAGTATCTGAGCACACCAAGAAGCGGTTGAAGATTTTTCTTGTGATCGCTTTATGTCAGGGCCTCATTGGTTATGTGCAGTGGTTTAACGATCTACCAGAGCTTTTGGTTGGTCTTCACCTTGCGGGATCAACTTTGGTATGGATCGCATCGTGGCGAGTTTGGTTATCGGTTACAAAGAGAATGGATAGTAAATGAGCGCACTAACAGGGTGGACCGCACTAGATGATCAGGCGGTTGCATATGCAAGAGCTCTTGCCGCCGATGCTGTACAAAAGGTTGGCAATGGTCACCCTGGAACTGCGATGTCACTAGCCCCAGTTGCTTACAACCTGTTTCAACGCCACTTAGTTCATGATCCATCCGATGCGAAGTGGCTTGGTCGCGACCGCTTCATTCTTTCATGTGGTCACTCATCATTAACTCTTTACATTCAACTGTACTTAAGCGGTTATGGACTAGAGATGAAGGATCTAGAAAGCTTTAGAACATGGGGTTCATTGACACCTGGCCATCCCGAGTACGGTCACACTGCCGGTGTTGAAATGACAACAGGTCCATTGGGTCAAGGTGTCGCTACCGCGGTGGGAATGGCGATGGCAGCGCGATATGAGCGTGGATTACTGGATCCTCTCGCACCAGCACAGCAATCAATTTTCGATCACACAATTTGGGTGATCTGTTCCGATGGTGATTTACAAGAAGGCGTGAGCGCTGAAGCGCACTCACTTGCTGGCACACAAGAGCTGGGAAATCTCAATCTTATTTATGATGACAATCGAATCTCAATTGAAGGCGACACACATAACGCATTCACCGAAGATGTGTCTGCACGCTACCGCGCTTATGGTTGGCATGTCATAGATGTTGCCGCTGCAAGTGATGGAAGTGTTGATATTGCAGCACTTGATGCGGCGATGGTTGCGGCAAAAAAAGAAAGTTCAAAGCCTTCATTGATCCGGATGAAATCAGTTATCGCTTGGCCAGCGCCCAAAGCAAGAGGAACAGCCGCCTCTCATGGTTCGGCCTTAGGTGAAGATGAGATTAAGCAAACCAAAGTTGCACTAGGACTCAATCCAGATGAACACTTTGCAATGCCCGCTGAGGTTTTAACTCACGCCCGATTAGTTAAAACTCGTGGTGCGCAGGCTCGTGCTCAATGGAATGCAAAATTTGATCAATGGAAAGCGAGTAACCCAGATAAGGCAACGCTGCTAGATAGATTGCAAACACGTTCGCTTCCTGCTGGTTGGGATTCCAAGCTTCCTGTTTTTGCTCCTGGAAAAGATGTCGCAACTCGCGCCGCATCAGGTGAAGTTATCAATGCAATCGCTGCGGTCTTGCCAGAATTTTGGGGTGGTTCAGCTGATTTAGCTGGATCAAATAACACGAGTATCAAGGGTGGTGGTTCATTCCTGCCAGCAAGTAGTTCTATTGAGGGTGCAGATCCATACGGTCGAATCATTCACTTTGGTATTCGCGAACATGCAATGGCATCAATCCTTAACGGAATTACTTTGCACGGATTAACCCGTTCATTCGGTGGAACCTTTGCGGTGTTTAGCGACTACATGCGTCCAGCAGTTCGACTCGCTGCATTGATGCAGATACCAGCAACATTTGTTTGGACACATGACTCGATTGGTGTCGGAGAAGATGGTCCAACACATCAACCGATCGAACACTTTGCAGCACTTCGCGCAATTCCTGGGCTGGATGTAATCCGACCAGGAGATGCCAACGAGGTTACAGAGGCCTGGAAAAAGGTCATCACACGTGATCGTGCCTGTGGCATTTTGCTCTCACGCCAAAACTTGCCTGTCTTTGACCGCACCGTATGTGAACCCGCATCTGGTACAGCACACGGTGCTTATGTATTAAAGGACCTGCCTAATCCAAAAGCAATTCTCATCGCAACCGGATCCGAAGTTTCACTTGCAATCGATGCTCAAACCGCCTTGGCTGCAGACGGAATCAATGTCCGAGTTGTGAGTGCTCCCTGTCTTGAATGGTTTGCCGAGCAAGATCAAAGTTACAAAGACTCTGTACTCTCCCCTGGCGTCGTAAAGATCAGCATCGAAGTAGGAATCGCACAAGGTTGGCGCGAACTGATTGGTGATTCAGGTGTGGCAATCTCGCTAGAGCATTACGGAGCTTCTGCCGATGCCAAGCGTTTGTTTAAGGAGTTTGGTTTCTCGGTTGAAAATGTTGTGGCACAAGTAAAGAAGGCGATCTAATGTCAGTTCAGGAAGTTTCAGCTAACGGTACTTCGATTTGGTTAGATGATTTATCTCGCGCCAAAATCACATCAGCCGAGCCACATGCATTGCCTGCACGCATCAAGAACAGTGGCGTTGTGGGTGTGACAACAAATCCCAGTATTTTCAGTGCCGCTATTAGTGGCGCCGCCGAATATGCTGCAGATATCGCTTTGATGAAGGGTTCGAGCGTTGACGAGGTAGTGAAAAAACTTACTACCGACGATGTTCGCCAAGCCTGTGACTTGTTTACTTCGATTTATGAATCATCACAAGGCGTCGATGGACGGGTCAGTATCGAGGTCGATCCACGTTTGGCTCATGATACAAACGGAACTATTGCCGCAGGTAAAGAGCTGTGGGCAATTATTGATCGTCCGAATTTGATGATTAAGGTTCCCGGGACCCTTGAAGGCTTGCCTGCGATTACCGCCTTGATTGCTTCTGGTATTAGCGTCAACGTGACCCTGATCTTTTCGGTAAAGCGATATGGGCAGGTTATTGAGGCTTACATGAAGGGCATCGAACAATGCGAAGATCCCTCTAAGGTTCATTCAGTTGCATCATTTTTTATTAGCCGAATTGATTCATCAATTGACGCATTACTAAAGAAGAACGGTTCAGCTGAGGCAACGGAATTGTTGGGTAAGGCTGCGATCGCAAATGCACACTTGGCCTACCAACTCTTTGAGGAAAAGTTCGGATCTGACCGTTGGAACCCACTTGCGAGCAAAGGTGCACACAAACAGCGTCCCCTATGGGCATCAACTGGAGTCAAAGATCCCGCTTATGACGACACTCGCTACGTTGTCGAATTGATTGCACCAAATACCGTTAACACAATGCCGCAATCAACCCTAGATGCAGTGATAGATCATGGCGTGGTCCGCGGAAACACAATTACGGCGCATTACGCAGATGCTCTTGATGTGCTTAAGGCGCTTTCAGCCTTAGGTATTTCGCTTGATCAAGTGACAACAGAGTTAGAAATAGATGGAGTAAAAAAGTTTGCCCAAGCTTGGGATGAGCTACTAGAGAATGTAAAGGCTGCGCAACAGGGATGATTTCAATAAAAGGTTCGGCACTCTCTAAAATCGATCGATCATCAAAGGAATACGCAGCACTTCAAGCCTTCCATGAACGATTAAAGGTAAAAGATTCCACGATCTGGGGTCCAGAAGCCCAAGTTGAAGCTTCAATTCGGATGAACTGGATTGATCTACCTGAAAGTTCTAGAGACTTACTGCCGCAGTTTGACGCTCTTGCTGCAAAACATCGGGACAAAACCAATGTGATTTTATGTGGCATGGGTGGTTCTTCACTTGGTCCAGAAGTTATTGCCCAAACATTTTCAAAGAAGTTGTTTGTTCTAGATTCAACCGATCCAAATTATGTGGCTCATGCCCTTGAATTTGATCTTGCCAAGAGCGTTGTTGTCGTCAGTTCCAAATCTGGTTCAACCATTGAAACCGCATCTCAACGCGCACTCTTTGAAGGAGCGTTTAAGGATGCAGGACTTAATCCAGTGGATCACATGGTCTTTGTAACAGATCCGGGTTCGCCTCTTGATAAGCAGGTACGTGAAGGCGGCTTTACCGTGGTAAACGCCGATCCCCATGTTGGTGGAAGATTTAGTGTCCTCAGTCCTTTTGGTTTAGTGCCAGCAGCATTAATCGGAGTTGATGTATCTGTGCTGCTAGACAATGCAAGCGACACCAAGAGAGCCTTCTTTACTGATTCACAAACCATGTGCGATATCGCTTACTTGTTGTCATTTGTATCTGATCAATATGTCGCATATACCGATGAAGCATCCGGCATGCCCGGATTAAGTGACTGGATCGAACAATTAGTTGCCGAATCAACGGGCAAGAACCAAGTAGGACGTTTGCCAGTTGTTGCTGAAACTTCACATAATGGCCGCGAAGGTAACGCCTTTAGCATCGCTTTTGCCGGAGCTGCCGATCTGGTAGTTGAAGGTGATTTAGCGTCACAATTTATTGTGTGGGAATGGGTTACCGCACTTGTCGGTGCAGCCCTTGCAATCGATCCATTTAATCAACCAAATGTGACTGAAGCTAAAGAACAAACCTCGGCTCTATTGAATGAATGGAAAGGTGTTCTGCCAACTTTTACTGCAGATTTAAGTGATGGGGCGTTAGAAATCTTTGGTGCTGGAAACAGCGTAACTGATGCATTAACGCAATTAATTGCAAGCGTTCCGAACAATGGCTACATCGCCATCATGGCCTACCTAGATCGCAAAGATGACGATGCTGTTGCCGAGCTTCGAAAAATCTTGGCTGATAAATCAGGGCGTCCCGTGACTTTTGGTTGGGGTCCTCGTTTCTTGCACTCAACCGGGCAGTTCCATAAAGGTGGACAACAAAACGGTGTGTTTTTGCAGATTACTGGAGATGTGAAGAAAGATATTGCGATTCCGGGACAAAACTATGGATTTAAGACTTTGGTTGCAGCTCAAGCACTAGGTGATGGAAAAGCGCTTGCATCAAGAAAATACCCACTACTTCGATTAAATCTTACAAATCGAAAAGTGGGTATCTCTGAATTACTAGATGCCGTTAAATCTCTCTAACCTTTTATTCGTCGTCTTCTCCGCGAAGTTTGCGTAAAGCCTCTTCTAGAAGTTTTTCACCTTCAGCATCTGTACGACGCTCTTTTACATAGGCAAGGTGGGTCTTGTAAGGCACATTTACCTCAGGGCTAGGTGGATTGTTGCGATCGCGACCTGCAGGGTAACCACACTTTGGGCAATCCCATTCAGCTGGAATAACAACAGTCTCTTCTACTGCAAATGAGGGACGAACCTCGTGCCCGTTTGCACAAAAATATGAAACATATGCGCGAGCGATTGAATCGCCACGCTCTGCCTCGCCCATTGGGCCTGCACCAACACGACTTCCGCGAATTGCACTTGCCATGCGTATCCCCTTGTTTTACTTGCTAATGGATTAAAACTGTTTACTTAAGAACGAGCGAGAGTGCGACAACTAGTGCAAACCACAGACCACCAGCAACAATTGTGATGCGATCTAGGTTCTTTTCAACTACAGATGAACCACCATAGTTAGATGAGATGCCGCCACCGAATAGATCGGATAGTCCGCTTCCCTTGCCCTTGTGAAGAAGCACCAAAAGGATCATGAGGACGCTTGTGACAACAAGTGCAATTGAGAGAGCTAGTTTCACTTTTCTTAAACTCCTAGTTCGTAGAGGGTAAGGATACCCGCCAAAAGGGGGTAATGCTTACTCCGTTACCGCGTGGAATTTAACGATCTTGGCCAAGTCCTCGGGGTCTAGGCTCGCTCCACCGATCAAAGCCCCATCGACATCTGGCTTCTTCATGATTTCTACAATGTTTGAGGACTTCACAGAACCGCCGTAAAGGATTCGCATATTTGATGCGATTTCTGGTGAGCCAATGTTTTCCACCTCTTCGCGGATTGCAGCACATACTTCTTGGGCATCTTCTGGAGTAGCCGTCTTTCCGGTACCGATAGCCCACACTGGTTCGTAAGCGATAACAATTTTCTTCAGCTCTGGCTTTGTAAATCCTTCTAGCCCTGCGCGGATCTGCCGAATTACATGACTTACATGCGTTCCTGACTCACGGATTGCAAGTTCTTCACCGACACAAAATATTGGAGTCAGTTCATTTGATAAAGCTGCTTTTATCTTTCGATTAATCAGCGCATCTGATTCTTGATGAATTGCGCGTCGCTCTGAGTGTCCAATGACCACGAAAGTGCAGCCAAGCTTTGCAAGCATTGATCCAGAAATGTCTCCAGTAAATGCTCCGCTAGCATCAGGTGAAAGGTCCTGCGCGCCGTATTGAAGGCGCAAACGATCTCCGTCAACCAAAGTTTGAATTGACCGAATATCGGTAAATGGAGGAATGACGGCAACATCTACTGCGTCATAGTCCTTGTCATCCAGACCATAAACCAACTTCTGAGCAACCGCGATCGCCTCAAGGTGATTGAGGTTCATCTTCCAGTTTCCTGCCATTAATGGTTTACGCATTACCTGCTCCTATGTTCAGTTTCTTTTAAATCAACTCAAGTGCTGTAAGGCCAGGTAGTTCCTTGCCTTCTAGATATTCAAGTGAAGCTCCGCCGCCGGTAGAAATGTACCCGAACTGCGAGTCAGCAAAACCTAACGCTCGAACCGCCGCAGCAGAGTCTCCCCCGCCTACAACGGAAATTCCTGATACCTCTGTCAACGCCTGAGCGATAACCTTTGTACCGGCTGCAAAGTTAGGGAATTCGAAGACACCCATAGGGCCATTCCAAAAGAGTGTCTTGCACTTTACGATCTCAGCAGCAAAGGCAGTTGCCGAAACCGGACCTATATCTAGACCCATTTGATCTGCTGGAATTGCATCTGCAGAAACCAAGGTAGGTGTCGCATCAGCAGAAAAAGTTGGTGCAACCACGATGTCGGTTGGAAGTAAAAGCTTTACGCCATTTTTCTCGGCTGTAGCTATGAGACCTGTAACAACATCCAGCATCTCTGCTTCAACAAGTGAAGTACCGATCTCTTTGCCTTGGGCTTTAAGGAATGTAAAGACCATTCCCCCACCAATAGCCAAAACATCAACATTGCCCAGCAAGTTTTCAATCACGCCGAGCTTGTCTGAAACCTTCGCTCCACCAAGAACAACACCATACGGGCGCTCTGGATTGTGAGTTAATTTCTTTAGTACCTCAACTTCGGCTGCAACTAACTTCCCTGCTGCATGTGGAAGTAATTTAGGTAGATCAAAGACCGATGCATGCTTACGGTGAACCGCACCGAAACCATCGCCAACATAGAAATCAGCAAACTTTGCTAGATCGGCTGCAAACGCTGCGCGCTCTGATTCTTCCTTGCTGGTCTCTGCCGCGCTGAATCGGATGTTTTCCAAAAGAAGAATCTCGCCAGCTTTGAGTGATTGAGCTGCAGTAGTTACTGCTGCTCCTGTTACCTCGCCCGTGAACTTTACTTCTTGACCAAGTAGTTCGGATAAACGCTTTGCTACAGGTGCTAGGGAAAGTTCTGGTTTAGCTTCACCTTTAGGACGACCAAGGTGTGCTGCGATAACAAGTGATGCGCCTTTTTCAAGTAAGGCTTGAATAGTAGGAAGCGAAGCCTTGATACGTCCATCATCCTTAATGACTCCTTCTTTCAAAGGAACATTAAGATCACAGCGTAGAAAGACTCGCTTTCCTGCTACATCAATTGTTGAAAGATGCGGCATTACAGAGTTTTGCCAACGTAATCGATCAAGTCAACGAGACGGTTTGAGTAACCCCATTCGTTGTCATACCAACCAACGATCTTGACCTGGTTACCAATTACCTTGGTTAAACCTGCATCGAAGATACATGATGATGGATCGGTCACGATGTCTGAAGAAACAATTGGA
>JBEINN010000066.1:0-5340 GCA_040378115.1 Candidatus Planktophila sp.
TGCCATATGGGAGGTTTAACGCGTGAGCATCGCAGAACTTCCTAATAACCGCCCTCGTGATCCCAACATCAACTCTGTTGGAGCCGAGTTCGAGCGCACACCCCCACAGGATTTAATCGCAGAACAATCTGTTCTCGGAGGAATGCTTTTATCTAAAGATGCAATTGCAGATGTCATCGAAATTATTCGTGATCGCGATTTCTATCGCCCAGCACATGAACTAATTTACGATGCAATTATTGATTTGTACGGCCGCGGCGAACCAGCCGATGCGGTAACTGTTTCAGCTGAACTTTCAAAGCGTGGAGATATTGCACGCGCAGGTGGTGCACCCTACCTACACACATTGATTTCATCAGTACCAACTGCAGCTAACGCAGGTTACTACGCAAAGATTGTTCGCGAACACGCAATCATGCGCCGATTAGTTGAAGCTGGAACAAAAATTGTTCAATACGGCTATACAACCGAAGGTGAAGTCGACGAGATGGTCGACCTTGCACAAGCCGAAGTTTATGCAGTTACCGAACGTCGCTCATCTGAAGATTATGTTCAACTAGCAACTCTTTTGCCACAAGCACTTGATGAGATTGAAGCGATCTCTAAGGGAATTGGTGTTGAAGGTGTAATGACTGGATTTAAAGATCTTGATCAATTAACTCATGGATTACATCCAGGAAACATGATTATTTTGGCTGCGCGCCCTGCGATGGGTAAGTCAACTCTTGGTTTGGATATCGCACGTAATGCATCCATTCACAATGGACAAACCTCTGTCATCTTCTCTCTTGAAATGTCAAAGAGTGAAATCACCATGCGTATGTTGTCTGCTGAAGCACGAGTTGGTTTGAACAACATTCGTTCTGGTTCATTATCTGATGATGAATGGTCTCGTCTTGCACGTCGTATGGGTGAAATTTCAGAAGCGCCATTGTTTATCGACGACTCTCCCAACCTTTCAATGATGGAAATCCGAGCAAAGGCCCGTCGCCTTAAGCAACGCCATAATCTAAAACTCATTGTTATTGACTACTTACAGTTGATGTCTAGCGGTAAAAAGGTTGAGAACCGTCAACAAGAAGTCTCCGAGTTTTCCCGTCAACTTAAATTGATGGCAAAAGAGCTAAATATCCCCGTTATTGCTATCTCACAGCTCAACCGTGGGCCAGAACAACGTACCGATAAGCGTCCAATGTTGTCTGACCTTCGTGAATCAGGTTCTATCGAACAAGATGCTGACGTTGTAATTATGTTGCACCGTGATGATATGTATGACACACAAAATCGAACAGGTGAAGCAGATCTAATTGTTGCAAAACACCGTAACGGACCAACTGCAAAGATTATTGTTTCAGCACAACTGCACTACGCGCGATTTGTGGATATGCCGCAAAATCCAGGCGGCGGGCAAGACTGGACGCAACAGCGCGAAGCTAACACCAACGCACCAGAAGATAATTTCGGAGCTTAAATAGCGGCAGATCGAGCGCGATCTGCGATGTAAATTCCAACTAGCACAACCGTTGCACCAATAAGTTGAATACCATTCCAACTTTGTTGCAACCACATCCATGCAAAAATTCCAGCAAAAACTGGTTCTAGCATTCCAATAACACTTGATGTTGATGCAGATAACAATCGCAGACCACTAATAACAAATAGGTAGGGAACAATTGTTCCTACGGTGACGATCCATAGCAGCAGCACCCATCCCGGCAATGTGCTTCCAGCAAATACACCTTTGAGATCCATATCAATTGAAAAAACCTCAAATGGAAACTGCCAGATTGGCATTGATGTGATCCAGGTAAGAGATGCCATACCCAATCCCCATACAGTTAAGGAAAGAGCAGATCTACTTGTTCCAAAGCTCTTACCAATCAAAAAGTAGGCTGTTAACGCAAAAGCGCTAAAGAGCGCGCCTAGCAACCCAATGAGATCAAAGCTCAAACCATTCCAGACCTGAGCAAGCAGAATCAATCCAAGCAATGACAACGCGATCGCGCCCCACATTGATGCGGGGACAAATGTTTTGCGAACATATTTGATCCACAAAGCGATCCAAATCGGTGCCGTGAATTCAATGATTAAGACAAGACTGAGCGGAATCCCTCGTTGGATCCCTAGGAAATACCCCGCCTGAACCGCAGCAAAACCCACGATTCCGTAAGCAGCCAGCTTTGGAATCAGCTTCTTGGGAGCCTTCAAAGAACCGCGATCAATAAACAATGCAATCGCTAAGAGAATAAAGAATGCACCGATAGCACGCACCTGCGCCAAACGAAAAGGCGATATGTGGTCTAAGACAACGGTAGAAATAACCCCATTGAAGGAGAAGATAAGGCCTCCCATAATGAGGTAAAACTCACCGCGGTGCTTTGTAAGCATTAGGGAAGGCTACATCACAAAGTTAGAAAGCAGATTCAGGCAGCTCCATGATTGAACCATCGGTTGCTTCTACGATCTTACGATCTGCGGTGATGTGTGGAAGATTGTTACGAACGAAGAACTTCGCTGCCGCAATCTTTCCTGTGTAGAAATCTGTATCTTTTCCAGCATTTGGCAGTTTTTCAACTGCAATGTCTGCCTGACGTAGCAACAACCATGATGTGATGATGTCGCCAACAGCCATTAAGCAACGAGAAGTGCTCAGACCAACCTTGTAGATGTTTACTGGATCTGTTTGTGATTCCATTGCATGTCCAACAAGAACCGCAACGATTCCATTTAGGTCATCAAGTGCCTTGAGCAACATCTTCTTTTCATCGGCATTTGCTCCGCCACTTTCGGCAAACTTTTGAATCTCTTTACCAAGTAGACCAAGTGCACGTCCACCATCTTTAACAATCTTGCGGAAGAAGAAATCAAGGCCTTGAATCGCGGTTGTACCTTCATACAAAGTATCGATCTTTGCATCGCGTACATATTGCTCAATCGGCCAATCGCGAGTAAATCCAGCGCCACCAAATGTTTGCAGTGATTCAGTACCAAGAAGTGTCCAAGACTTTTCTGATCCGTAACCCTTAACTACAGGAAGCAATAGATCATTTAACCTTTCCATATCTTCAGCACGCTCTTTATCGCCAGCCTTGATTGCAAGCTCAATTTCATCTTGAATCGATGCTGTGTATAGAACAAGTGCGCGCATACCTTCGCTGTAAGACTTCTGAACCATTAGCGAACGACGCACATCTGGGTGCTTAATAATGGTGACACGTGGCGATGCCTTGTCATTCATTACCTTCATATCGCCACCCTGTACACGCTCCTTCGCGTATGACAAGGCCTGCATGTATCCAGCAGAAAGTGTTGCAATCGCCTTTGTTCCCACCATCATGCGAGCAAATTCGATGACCTTGAACATCTGTGCAATACCTTCATGCACATCACCAAGTAAGTAACCAACTGCAGGCTCTTTCTCGCCAAGGTTTACTTCGCAGGTTGCAGAAACATTAAGACCCATCTTGTCTTCAAGTTGAGTTACAAATACACCGTTGCGCTTACCCATTTCGCCTGTTTCAAAATCAAACATGAACTTAGGAATAAGGAATAGTGAAAGACCCTTTGTTCCTGGTCCGCCACCTTCGCGACGAGCAAGTACAAAGTGAACAACGTTGTCATAGAAATCAGCATCACCTGAAGTGATGTAACGCTTTGTACCGGTGATGTGCCAAGTTCCATCAGCTTGCTGAACCGCCTTAGTGCGACCTGCACCAACATCAGAACCTGCATCAGGTTCAGTTAGCTGCATTGTTGCACCCCAGTGCTTATCAACCATTAACTTTGCAATCTTCTTTTGCTCTTCTGTTCCAAGAACATAGGCAACCTGAGCAAAGGCGTAACCAGATGCGTAAATGTGAATTGCAGGGTTTGAACCCAAAACCATTTCAGCGATTGCCCAACGAACCGATGGAGGAATCTTCAATCCACCTAATTCAACTGGTGCATCAACACGCCACCATTCGCCATCAACGTATGCCTTGTATGACTTCTTAAAGCTTTCAGGCAAAGTGACGTTGCCAGTTTCCTTATTCAAAATCGCGCCAACACGATCACCTTCAACAAATGATGCAGCTAAATCGTTTTCACATAAACGCTTTACCTCTTCAAGCATTCCCATTGCAGTATCGCGATCGACCTCACCATAAGGATCAGTTCCCATAACTTTTTCGCGACCCAATAGGTCAAAGAGGCAGAATTCAATGTCACGCAGATTTGCTTTGTAATGGCTCATGGCGTAATCGTCCTACCCGCCAGTAACTTACGCAACCCCATTTGAGCGTGAGTTTTGGGGCCTGGCTCGTATAGGCTCACCGCGTGTTACTTAGCGATCGCGATATCCGCGCAGAAATAGCAGCTGGCCGAGTCGGCTGCGAGCCATTCCACGAGGCGATGATCCAGCCATCATCTGTAGATGTGCGCCTGGACAAGTACTTCCGCGTTTTTGAAAACCACAAGTACAGCGTGATCGATCCATCGATTGAACAACCAGAGCTAACCCGCGAAGTTGTTGCAGACGGTGATGAACCATTTATCTTGCACCCAGGTGAATTTGTTTTAGCAAGCACATACGAGGTCATCACCTTGCCTGATGACATTGCAGGTCGCCTTGAAGGTAAGTCATCACTCGGTCGCCTTGGCTTGCTGACACACAGCACCGCAGGCTTTATTGACCCAGGCTTTAGCGGACACATCACGCTTGAGCTATCAAATGTTGCCAACTTGCCGGTCAAGTTGTTTGCCGGAATGAAGATCGGTCAATTGTGTCTCATCAAACTCTCATCTCCTGCCGAGCATCCATACGGCAGTGAGAAGTACGGTTCACGTTATCAAGGACAGCGCGGCCCAACTCCAAGCCGTTCATTCCTAAACTTCCATCGTTCGCCAATTAAATAAATTTTTAGTCGAGAGGTCAGCGTCGGAATAAACCGACAGAAAGCGCGGTTTAATTAGGTATGGAACTCATCATTGGCTTAGCAGTAGTTGCTCTTATCGCTGTCTTTTTTATCTCTCAATACAACCGCCTTATTCGTCTGAACATCACAGTTGATGAAGCGTGGGCGCAAATCGAGGTACAACTCAAGCGTCGCGCTGACTTAATTCCCAACTTGGTTGAAACCGTTAAGGGATATGCAAAGCATGAACAATCTACTTTTGATGCAGTGGTAACAGCACGCGCAAAGGCAACAACAGCTTCGACAGTTGCAGATACTGCAGCAGCTGATGGAATGTTGACACAAGCGTTGCGTGGATTGCTCGCAGTCGCCGAGGCGTATCCAGATCTAAAAGCATCTTCAAACTTCATGTCATTACAAGAAGAGCTTGCAACAACTGAAAACA
>JBEINN010000146.1:0-2591 GCA_040378115.1 Candidatus Planktophila sp.
AATACTCACACCTTGTATCGCTTTGTTTTTGTCTCAAGGGATAAGTATGAATGGCTCAATGCTTTTGGTCTTAGCGATCATGATGTTCATACAAATAATGATTTTCAAATCGTTGCAGTGCCAGCAAACCCTGAATGGATAAAGTCTTCAGTTTTCTATCAGATCTTTCCTGACCGTTTTGCTAAGTCGGCAAATTCTTACCCAACTCCTGATTGGGCACATCCGCGCGATTGGAATGAGCTTCCCCGAGGCCGAAGTGAGTTCACGGGTAGCGAACTGTACGGTGGTGATATTCCCGGAGTTGAAGAGCATTTAGATCATATTCACAATTTAGGTGTAACAGGAATCTACTTCACCCCCTTTTTTCCATCCAGATCTAATCATCGTTATGACGCCAGCAGCTTTACCGAAGTTGACCAGATCCTTGGTGGGAACAAAGCGCTCTTCTCTCTTGTGAAGAAAGCAAACAAGCTGGGTATTCGAATCATGGGAGATCTGACTTCAAATCATTGCGGTGCGGGCCATCCATGGCTCGCCAAAGCCAAGAAGAGCAAAACCGCAAAAGAGCGTTCTTATTTTTACTGGGATAAATCAGTCAAGCATGGTTACGTTGGTTGGTGGGGATTAGCTTCATTGCCAAAACTCAACTTTAATTCGGTAGCTCTGAAAAATGAGATGTACAAAGGTAAGAACTCAATAGTTAGATCATGGATTTCACCAAAATACGGAATGTCTGGCTGGCGCATCGATGTTGGAAACATGACAGGTCGACTTGGCGCAGATGATCTGCATGATGATGTGATGCGCGGGATTCGTCAGGCCATGGATGAAACTAATCCTGATGCTTGGCTCGTCGCAGAAAATGGTGATTTTGTTGCCAGTGATCTCAATGGTCTTGGTTGGCATGGAGCGATGAATTATCAAGGCTTTATGCGACCTGTATGGAACTGGCTCAATAGAAACTCAGAGATTGGTGGAGGCTTTCAAGGTCTTCCCTTTGCAATGCCACAAATTTCAGGCCAACAACTAATCAATAGCATGAAGCAATTCAACGCATCTGTGCCATGGAGAAGTGTTACTGCGAGCATGGTTCTGCTAGATAGTCATGACACCGCGCGTTTTCGTACAGTTGTTAAAGGCGATGTTGCTTCACATCTATCAGCAATGACGATGGTCCTGACATATCCAGGAGTCCCTTCAATTTTTGCTGGGGATGAAATTGGTCTTGAAGGTTCGTGGGGAGAAGACGGTCGACGCACCATTAACTGGGATGATCGTTCAGGTTGGGACCACATGTTTATGGACCATGTTCGTCAACTAATCTCTATCCGAAAGAGCAATGACGCCCTTGTTAATGGGGGATTGCGTTGGATTGCTGCCGAAAAAGACTTCATTCTCTATCTTCGCGAATCAAAGGAACAATCAATTCTAGTATTTGTCTCACGCGATGGTGTAAATGCAGCAATAGATCTTTCTAAATTAGGACTACAAGTTTCTAAGACTCTGTATGGGCATATTGCCAGTGGTTCAAAGTTTACGGTTAAATCAAAGAGTGCAACTCAAGCAATTTGGGAAGTTAAGCGTTAAGCCAAAATCTCAGCGGATCATGCAGGTACTTTGCCCATGATCTTTCGTTGTGACCACTTCGCTTATAAACCTTGGATTCAAAATTGTTTGTAAATCCACGTTTGCGCATTAATGAATCTACAAAATTTTGTAGCGACACATAGTCTTTATCTAGACCTTTATCTCCACGGCTCATCCAAATTTTATGAGTTAATGGCAAGGCTTCAACCATGGATCGGGCAAATTTCTCATCGCTAATTACCCAATGTGGCGACAAAGCAAGGGCAGTTGAGAACTTATCTGGGTGCTGAATCGCTGCATACAAAGTCGCCAAACCACCCATACTGGAGCCAATAACAGCGGTTTTTTCAGGCGAGTTCGGGCCATGAATAACAGGCACAATCTCTTCAAAAATCTTGTTCAGGTACGCATCTGAGTGCAGAACAATTGATGAATCCTTTATCGCCCAACGCGGATCAACATATGAACTCGAAGTAAAGAATTTTTCGGGCGCTAAATCCTTAGCACGACCCCATGGATCCTCTTTAGTTGAGCTATGCCAAACACCAATGATCGTTGGAGGCTTGACTCCTTGCTCAATTGCCACATCAATTGCAGATTGAGCCATTTTCCATGTCTGGCGTCGGTGGGTACTTGTAGTTCCATCAAAGACATTTTGCCCATCATGTGCGATCAATAGGTGTTCGCTACCGCCACGAGGTGTCCAGTAATCAACGGTTCGATCCCCAAAACGGGTGCGGACAACTTCGCCCGGAACTCCTCGGATTTGGAAGCGCTTAATCTCCTGCATGATGATTTAATCATCCCATGTCATCGCCGAAAACATCAATTATCTGGTTTCGTCGTGACCTTCGAATTAATGATCATCCAGCCTTATTGGCTGCAATTGAATCATCTGATCAAATTATCCCACTATTTATTCTGGATAAGACGCAGATTGAAGAGGCAGGTTCAAAACTGCTTGCTTACATGGGTCAATCACTGCGGTCATTAGATGAATCTCT